>JALYZF010000229.1 GCA_030948995.1 Acidobacteriota bacterium | reverse complement strand
GGAATATGATTGTCAACGCGCTTTTCGTGTTCCTTAAAGCGATATTCTTCCGTGTCGCCGGTTTCGCGCCGGTTCGTCACAATACGAAGCTCGCCCTGCGCCAATTCGTCGACAAATTCCTGAGCCTTTGCGTCAAATTCGATTTTGTCTATACGAACTTCAGTCGAGCGCATCGCGCGCGAGATAAACGAAGCGGCAATAATTCCGAAAATGAACAGCGAAGCGATTTTTATTCCGTCCGGTCGCTCAATAACATTGGCAACGGTCGTATAAACGAAAACCAATGATATTACGGCAAAGGCAATCCACCACCGGCTGCCGCGCTTTTTCGCCGAAAGCGCAACGGCGATTGCCGCCGAACTCATTAAAACAAGAACTCCGGTGGCATAAGCTCCGCCCTGCGCGTCAACGTCCGCCTTAAAAATAATCGTTACGGCAAAACAAATCGCCGTAAAAACCAATGTCAGCGGACGGGTGGCGCGCGCCCAATCCGGCGCCATTCCGTAACGCGGCAAGTAGCGCGGCACGATATTCAAAAGTCCAGCCATCGCCGACGCGCCGGCAAACCATAAAATCAAAATCGTGCTGATGTCGTAAATCGTTCCGAAAATGCTGCCGATGTTTTGTCCGAAAACTTCGCCGAAATTCTCGTGAGCGATAAAGGCAAGCGCGCGCCCGTTGGCTTTTCCCTTTTCTTCTCCGCACGGACAATACGGCGGCAATTCATGTTGTCTGGCGGCATCGTCGCAAGCCACTGCCGGACAAAATTCCTTTTCGGGAATCAACACGCTCGTGATAAAACTTGTCGAGATGAGCATAAAACTCATAATCAAAGCTGCGGTTGCAAGCAATTTGCGCGTGTTGCCGATGCGATTCGGGCTTTTAACCAGAGGCATTACGGCAACGCCCGTTTCAAACCCCGAAAGACCGAGCGCAAGTTTTGGAAACACAAGCAGTGATAAACCCACAATCATTATCAAACTTCTGGCTTCGAGTCCGCCGCTCGCAGTTTTATTTGTAAATAAAGCAGTTTTCCAATTTGAAATAAGTTCTGGGTGCGTAAAAACTTCATAAAACCCGAAGGCGACGACAATTATATTTAAAAACAGATAAATGCCGACAAGAACGACGGCGATACCGATAGCTTCTTTGAAACCTTTAATAAAAACCGCGCCAAGCAGCGAAATTAAACCTAAAGTTACATAAATCGGATGACTTAAAAACGACAAGTGTGATTGAACAAACGGATTTTCGAGAACGTGAGCGGTCGCGTCGGCTGCAGAGAGCGTAATCGTGATAACGAAATCCGTCGCCACAAAACCGAGCAGAGCGAGAACAAAAAGTTTTCCTTTCCAGCGCGAAAATAAAGCCTCAAGCATCGCTATCGAACCTTCGCCGTGCGGGCTTTCCGCCGCCACACGGCTGTAAATCGGAAGCGCGCCGAACAGCGTCAGCAAAATCAAAACCATCGTCGCAACGGGCGAGAGAACTCCGGCGGCGATAAAGGCAATTCCGGGCTGGTAACCGAGCGTCGAGAAATAATCGACGCCCGTCAAGCACATTATTTTCCACCAAGGATGCTGATGATGACTTTTTTCCTTTTCATACGGTCCTTCAATTTCTTCCGTGCCTTGGTAAAGCCAGCGCTTGAGTCCATTTTCGTTTGAAGATTCTTTTGGCTGTTCCATAAAAAACACTTAAAGACCGACAGATAAATCAATATCTGCGGTCTTTTTATATTCATTCACAATCAAATTTTGTTTTTTTGCCTGACACTTTTTATTCGGTCAGCTTGCCTTGATTTTTACTCCTAACAAAAAATAAATTCTACGCTTATTCGATTTCAGGTCAAGTCGAAAACATAATCAAATAATGATTGAAAGATTCGGCGAAGGAATGCAAACAGAAAGTATTAAAGGTTTAAAATTAAAAGGGCGACGTCTCCCACTCCGTCGCCCCTAGGTCACAAGTCCTCACCCCTCGTGACCAAATGTTCACCGGGGAGGTGAACAACTATAGATTATGCACATCAAAAAAGAAATTGCAAATTAAAATTTGAAAAATATAACGCTTTATTCGGTTGCCGCCGCATCGAAAACGCTCCACGGATTTGCAAAGGATTCAACAGTCAAACCGCCCACAACATAAGAGTTTTCGCCATTTTCGTTATGCAGAAAAAAGCTGTATTCGCCCGCCGGAGTTTGCGAATTTATTTTTATTTCAAAACTGAATACGGAAATTTCCGCCCCGTAATCCTGCCGAGTCATCGTGCTTGGAATTACGCTGAAATTCGGTGAGTTAAAGCCGATTTTCAAATTTTCGGCATCGAGATTTTTTCCGCCGACATAAATCAAAAAAGATTTTCCGGCGTTGAGCGACACGGCGAGTTCGGAAATCTGACCGTTAAAACCGACGTAAGACAAATCGAACGGCTTTGCGGTATTTTTTATTTTTTTAATAAAGGTGGCGGTTTTGCCTTTGCCGAGTTCGACTTCGCCGAGCATTTGCGCCGACTGTGAATTTTTTCCGAAACCCTGCGCGAAAACCTGATATTTACCTTCCGGCAAACCTTCAAGTCGGAAACTTCCGTCCGCATTTGTCAAAACTCCGGCGATTACACGATTAGTTTCAGCTTCTTCGAGCCAAACTTGAACGTCTTTGGCGGTTTTCCCCGCCGACGGCATAAGTTTTCCATTAACTGCAGCGCAGCAATCGGAATCGGAATTCTTCGCGCCGTATAACGCGCGAACGCCTGCAATATCGTCTTCGGCTAAAGTTCGCGCCGCAAAGCTCGGTAAATTATACGTGCCGTTTTTTCCTTGACGCTCAAACATTGTCGCGCCGGAAATCGACGAATGCTCCAAACCGAGAAGATGACCGATTTCGTGCGTCAGCACCGCTTCGAGGTCGAAAGTTCCGATTGAGCCGTCGGTCGAAAACTGCTGGTAAGGATTTAAAACGACATCGGCTTCTGTAACATAGCCTTTGCCATTGAAAAAAGTTCTGGTTCGGGCTGAAACTTCTTCCGTATCATTGCTGAAAAGCAAAACGTTTTCCGGCGTTTGGGCGATTGTTATCAAATTGACCGCGTCGCCGGATTTGCCTGCCGGACTAACCGATTGACGGTCAACAATTGTTAATTCAAATTTGATATTGGCGACTGTTTCCCAAGCCTTTAGGCTGCGACGAACCGCGCTGAGAACGTCCGCTTCGGGTCTTATATTCGGATTTGCCTTTAGCAGCGAAGATGAAAGAGCAATGGGAATCACGGAATTTTTCCAGTGCAGACGAATTGTTTTGCCTTCATCGGCAAACTGCAAAGTATAAGCCGACGAAGCCGCCGCAAAAGCGAACAGCAGAAGGAAAACCGAAAATGATTTGAAAAATTTGAACTGCAAGTTTAGATTTTGTCTTCGTTGACTGTAAAACCAGCGTTTTCTCTGCCGGCATTCTCTAAGTCGGCGCGACCGACGACTAGAAGCAATCCGACTAAAACAAGCGTCGCCAAAACATACAGAGACGCGATTTGCTCCCAATAAATTAAAGCGCCGATAATTATGCCAATTGCAAGACACCAAAAAAGCGCAATTGTCCGGCGGCTGAATCTACTTTGTATTTCTGCCATAAATGTTTTAAATCTCCTCTAGAATCTGTAAGGTAACCTTTTAAATTGATAACAGATTTTTCTGTTTTGGACAACAATTATTTAGATTTCTGCCTGTTGCGCCCTTTAATCAATTATCTGCAAAGGCAGATTTTCCACGCGCTTTTCGGTTTTATCAAAGTCTTTGAAAACGGGCGGAAATCTTCTTTTGCCGCGTCCCGTTTCGGTTACTTCCACAATATCGAACGGCAGCAGAATAACGTCCTCGATTTGTCCGGCTTTAATTTTGTCCAAATCTGCTTCAATCGTTTTTGTTTCCAAACCGACGCGGCGGAAAACGGTGATTTTTCTCGCATCCGCGCCTTTTATCAAACCGCCGGCGCTGTCGATTGCGCGCGAAAGCGTAATCTGCGAGCGCACCGGAATTTGTTTCGGATTTTGAACGCCACCGATAACGTAAACGGGCTTTGCTTCTAAAACCGTTATAATATCGCCGCTTAAAATTTGCAGATTGGCTTGCTTTTTTCCCGCCAATAAATCGCTGATTTTAACATTGATATACTCGGCTGTTCCGGTTGATTGGCTGACGGAAACAAAATCTTTTTTGACTGGCTCGCCTGTAGGCTCTGACAATTTTGCCGCTTCCCGAAAACAATTCAAATTCGGCAGGCGGAGAATTTGAATTTCTCCGCTTGCACGGTCGGTGAATCCGCCGGAGACGATTATCAGCTCGTTGAGCCAAACGGGACGTTTGATTTGAAAACGCTGGTTTTTTTTAACCGCGCCGTAGAGAATCGAAACGGGGCGATTTGAACGGTCGAGAATTTTGACGACTACTTTCGGGTCGCGCAAAATTTTGCTGTAGGATTCGGCAATTTTTTGAGCGACCCTCTCTTCGGTTTGACAAAGCCCGTAAATCGGATTTCCGCTATAATTCGGATTGCCCAGAAAGCCTTCAGGCGAGAGCGTTCCGCGCCAATCGAATTCGGTGCTGCCGATAACATCCACGTCGATTAAATCGCCCGCGTGAATCAAATTTTCTTCTGAAACCGGAGATTTAACCGAAAGATTCTCGGAATTTATTTCAGGCGAAGGCGCGGGCGCGGTTTGAGCCGAAATCGTATTTTGCAAAAACACGGCACAAAGAAAAATATATAAGAAACAATACCGCTTTCCTTTTTTCATTTGTGCCAAACGCCGCCTAAAGCCGGATTTTTACTCTTTTTTTTGCCCTTTCCGGGCGGAAATCATTCAGTGAGACACCGCTTTGTTTTTGAATTTCGTTATCGCTTTTCTCGTCGGTTTTCCGTCGCCTCATTGGTTTTGCCGAAACTGTTCCCGGAACGGCAAAACCCTTAAATTCCCAATTGCAGTTGTCACACAATAAATTAAAGCGAAAAATAATTTTCGACCAGAGAGCTGTTGGTCGGTATCCACGCCTGATTCTTCTGCTGTGACATCTCGGGCAAGATTGGCTTATCATTTGTCTTTACTTTTTTTAATTTTCCCCTTTGTATCCGTCTTACTTTTAGCCGACAAAATGTGATTTAAGCGTTCAATTTCCTTGTTAATTTTTTGAGCTATCGCTTCTCTTTCCTCGTTTTGAACGTTCTCGCGCGCCATACAAAAAAGCGCGTCCCGATAGTGACTAATTGCCCGCCTATAATTGCCCTTAAACTCCGAGCGTTCAGCTTGTTCTATCGAATGCGAAACTTTTATCGAGGTTATAAACTCTTTGAGAGCCGTTTCGGATTCGATAAGTTGCCTGTCGTCTGGATAAAATTCAAGAGCCGAAATTAAAATTATCAAAGCTCGCTGCGCGTTTTCCAGTTTCTCCGATATTGTAGCACGAATTTTGGATTCTTGCGTCAGCGAGCGAGTTTCGTTTTGCGCCCAAGCAAGCAGATGAAAGTGATGCAGTTCGCCGACGATTTCGCGCCCGCGACGCAGTGCTGCAAGACGCGGCGACCCGACTCCGACTGTTTCCAACTGTTGCCGATTCAGCAAAATATATTCGTTACACATCTCGAAAACTTCAAGATGCCCTTCCGATAATTTTCCTAAAACGCGCGCGGCATCAGATTTCTTTTGGATTTCCTTGATAACAGCGGCGTTTTGCTCGACGGTCAGTTTATTGGAATTTTGGTTTGCGCCGATTTGCGAAGAAACCATTTTTAAGTTTGCATCGAGCCGGTTCTGCGTCAACAGGTAACGCATTCGCGCTTTTCTAAGAATAACTTCGCGCAAAAAAACGGCAATTATCAAAACGGCGCTTGCGGCGATTGCAGAAGCAATCCAAGGCGCATCTTCGCCTTCATCGTGCAGGATTCCCCCCAAAATAAAGAACAAGCCAACTGTTATGGTTGCTGTTAAAACGTAATAATTTGATGCCGGAAGCCAGAACGGACGACGATATTTATAGCGCGCTTTTCCGATTCTCGGTTTTGAAAATCTCTGTATCTGATATTCGCGGCTTGTTCTTCCAGTCAAATCTCACTCCAAAATTCTTTTATTTTTATCGGGTTTATACAAAATAAATGTGAGGAAGGCAACTCTAATAGTGAATTTTTCTTCCCCTATTGTCAACATAAAACCGTTTTGGTGCGCCGTCTGTTTTGTTTTGTTATAATCTTTACAATGATGAGCGGCACAAAGAAAAAGAAGAAAAAACCGGAACGTCCGATTTTCGACGCTATTCGCAAACCGACTGCGCCGCCCGGTCAAAAATTCGGCAAAGCGAAACCGGAAGAAAAAATCTATCCTTCGCTGCGAAAAATGAAGTACAGAAAAAAGGAAGATTTGGAGAACTGAAATGAAATTTCTTAAAAAGTCCGACGATAAAAGCAAATCGACCGGCATTTGGGCGAGACCGGAAATGGCTGTAACTTTTCGCGCGGAAATAATGCCGGGCAAAAACCGCGACGAGCGAACTTTTCGTATTCAAAACGTTCTGGCAAACGGTCGCGTCTTGCTATACAACTTTTTCGGCGAGCATCGGCAAGCGGAATTCGAGCCGATTAATTTTTTGCGCGAAAATCCTTAAATATAAATCATCTACCACTGATACACTTTACCAACCTGTAGAATTTTCAAGTTTTCAATTTTCAACTCTTCAATCTGCCGCGCGACTTCGCCTAAATACATCGGTTTGATATTGACCGCGTAAATCGGACATTTATCGCCTTTATACTTTGCAATTTCCTTCTTCAAACTTTTAGGCGTTAAGTGATACGAAGCCTGCGCCAGTTCTTCGAGTTCATCGGGAAAAGCGCATTCGATTAAAATTGCGCCAAGATTTTCTTCCTCGTTGAGAGTAGTCCAAAATTTATTCGTCTCGGCGGTGTCGCTGCTCAGTCCGATTTTTGTTTTTCCATCGGAAATTACAAATCCAGATGAAGCTACCCTGTGATTTACCTCGACGGCGCGAAGGCGCAAATGTTTAATGGCAAATTCCTGTCCGGCCTCAATCGGAAAATACTCCAAAACGGCGCCGTTTTTGTTTTTGAGTTCTGAAAAATCGGGGTATATTTCCCAGTTAAAAATATTGCGCCGGATTGTTTCAATCACTTCGTCGAGAGCGTAAACGCGAACCGGTTCTTCGAGCGTGTCGAATAAATCATCAATGAAAAGCGGCAATCCGGCGATATGGTCGAGATGCGCGTGCGTTAAAACTACGTCTCGTATTTGTTTTCTCTGCCGCGAGTCGGTCGCCATCGCCAGAGTTCCGGCATCAATCGCCACGCAATCGTCAATCACGAAACACGACAAATGCTGGCGTTGAGAAGCGCAGCCGTTTTCGTCAAATGAAGTTGGAAGCAATTGCAGTTTCATTTTTGTAATTGCAAATTTTTTATAATTGCAAAAAAGTTTTAACGGTGTTCGGCAGAAAATCTATCGCGCGCAGGTTTGGGCGCGTCCGCCGTCGATTTCGTAAGTTGCGCCAGTTATCCACGCCGCTTTGTCCGACGCCAGAAAATAAATCAATTCCGCAACTTCCGACGCCTGCCCGACTCGTCCTAACGGATGCGTCGTTTTTGAATGCTCTAAAAACGCTTGATAATTTTCTTCTTCCATTCCGCCTTTCTTGTGCAGATTTGTAACGACGACGCCCGGATTTACGGCGTTTACGCGAATTCCTTTCGGCGCAAGCTCAAGCGCAGTGCAACGAGTCAGTTGGTCAATTGCCGCTTTTGAAACGCAATAAGCAATGACGTTTGGAAACGCGCGAAGTCCCGTAACGCTTGAAACATTAACGATATTGCCTTTCGTTTTTTCCAGATACGGAACGCACATTTTCATCAATAGAAAAACCGAGCGCAGATTGATATTCATCGTCTCGTCCCAATCGGCGAGCGACGCCTGTTCGAGTGAGCCGTTTTTTATAATCCCAGCCGCGTTAACCAAAACATCTACCTGACCGAAATTTTTTTCTATAAAATTAAAAAATTCTTCGACCTCTGCGGTTTCGGCTACGTCGGCAAGATAAATTGTGAGATTACCGCCTTTTCTCTCAACCTCCTCTCGCAGAGCGTTTAACTCATCTTTATTTCTGCCAAGCGCTATTACCTTCGCATTATTACCCGCAAAAATTACTGACGCGGCGCGCCCGATGCCGCTTGACGCGCCCGTGATGACAACCGTTTTTTCATTCATATTATTTGAAACATAATCTATCAAAAAAAGTCTGATACGGAAAATTTCACTTGGAGTTTTTTCTGCTCTTCGGCAAAACAATAAATTTTAAATGCAACTTTTGATTAACCGAACATAAAAAAGGATAGCTTTTTCGAGCTATCCTAAATTATTTAAAGATGATTCCTATGGAATTTATTTGTATGAAAAATTTACACGCCCGTCGTCTGCGGATTGTTCTGAAACAATGTTTCCAGCGCTTGTCTGGTTTCCTCGCGCCGCCGCGTCTGAAAGTCGCTTACCCAATTCGTGACGGTCGAAACCATTTCACGAGCTGCTGCCTGCGTTGATTTTTTCTCAACCGTTACGGGCGCTTCAGCCATTTTGACCGCGCCTTTTTTAATAACTTTTACTTTAGCCTTTGCTGTCATTTTTTTGTTTAACCCCTTGTTGTATGAATCTGATACTTTTATTAGTAAGAAATAATTGTCGATTTCTTCAAAGCAATTTGAATGCCATCAAAAGAACGCTTGGCAAAAAAAATTTTGCGCTGTTTCTTCTCGCCTTTGCAAACTGCAAATTAAAAAACAATTCTTTTGCGCTTTGCCAAGTTCTTCAAACGAAATTTATTTTCGCTTGTTCCATTTATTTTTGTTTTAGTCTCGGTTTTTCCAGCGCAATATAAATTTATAAAACTTTCACCGCACCCGCTACACGCTGGCATATTCGTTGCTCAAATGCTTCTGTAATGACAATCTCAGATTTACTCGTAATTTATTTTTCCATCGGCGCGCCATGCGGCGTTTATGTTTATTTTCAAGTTCGCGGCAAATCCGCCCCGAAAAAATTGTGGCTGAAAGCGCTTTTCACATTTTTCTTTTGGATGCCGACCGCCGTTCGATTTCTTTTACATAATAAGTCCATCCGAACCGTTTTTTATTCCGAAACCGAAGATGAAAACCTGCCTTCTTTTGAGCGCGAGCAAAAACTTTATTCGATTCAAAAACATTTGGAGAATTTTCTGCTCGAAAGTAATTTAAAAATCTCAATTTATGAGTTTCGTGAAATGCTTCAAAGATATATCGGCTTAACGTTTGCCGCACAAGGCGAAACTGAAAAACAAACAGAAACAAACTTGGAATTTTTTTATGCGTCGCAGAATAAAAATCCTGAAATTGCAGCGCGATGCTTTCAAAGACGCAACCGCGAACGACTTTTATTTCATCAAACTCTAGCGCGTCAGGATTTTTTACGCTTTGTCGCCGAAGCATCTGCCTTTATCGCCGACAAAGAAAACTCTGTCCGATTGATTGTAGAGTTTGTTAAAATTTTAGAAGACGGCGAAGCGCAAATTGCAATTGAAAAAATATTGGCTGAATGCTCGCAAAGAAAAAACCATTGCGCCGTCAACTATTTGGAGAAGGATTTATGGAAACCGCAAAAACGCAAACCGTCGCCCGCCAATTCAATTTCGACGCTTTTACTACCGCCGACGCAACCTGCGACGATAAACTTGTCGAAAAAAGATTAAACAAACTGCTTGAAATCAATGCCGAAAACGAGCGCAAAAAGGCAATGTTCCGCACCAAAGGCGAAGAACTCGAAGCCGAATTAATGTCGAATCCCTATTCGATAAAAAAAACTTTTTCATTTTTCGGTTTGCTTCTCGGCACATTTGCGCCCGCCGCAATGTTTACCCGTTTTATAATCGACGCTCGAATTTTCCAGAGCAATGATTTTTGGATTTTAGGCGTTATGTTCGTCATAAATTTACTTTCCGCTAGCGGCGGATACTTTTCCGGCAAGCTAATCGGACGAATTGTGTCGGAAGCCGAAAAAATTTCGTGGACGCGGATGATTTTAATTTTGCCGTTTATCGGAATACTCTGGGGAGTTTTGGCGGGCGGCGCGGGCGGCGTTATCGTTTTCATTTTCGGCGCTTTTTTCGGCGCGGCGCTCGGCGCGGCAGTCGGCGGCGTCGCTTTGCCCGCTTTTACAATTTTTCACCGGCTGCTGAAACGCGGCGACGAAATCGAACAAAAACATTTTCTGCCGCTTGCCTACGGTGTTACGTTTATAATTTCGGCGTTTATTCTCGGCTTGTAAATTTCAACTTAAAGCAATAATAATTGTTACCTGCAAAATTACGGACAGCTAAAGTTTTGCCGCTGCAAAACGGCAAGCTGAAAACCTTCGATTATTTTTGCGTTTAATTTTAACCGCTCAGTTTTCTCGTTTATTATTGCCGCTCGATGCTTGTATTGCTTCATCTTTTCGCGCTTTTTCTGCTCGTACTGCTGGGCTTCTACGTCTTTGTAGCAAATCCGCGTTCTCGCGCTCATCAAACTTTCGCTGCATTTATCGCCTTTCTCGCGCTTTGGACGGTGAAGGACTTGATTTTCTGGAACTTTCGCGACTTATATAATTCTTCGGGCTGGTGGGCATCGGTAAGTTTTATCATCGCGCTTTTAATGCAGTGCGCGCTGGTTGTTTTCGCTTGGGTTTTTCCCGAAAACGCACGCACGCCGCGCCGTAAAGCCGCAATACTTTTCGCGCCTTCGCTGATTTTAATTCCAGCCGCCGCATTTGGACTTCTTTGGCGCAAGGTCGGTTTTACAGACGAAAAATTTGAAATTGAGCTTGCGCCGCTCGCATATGTTTTCGTCGTTTACGTTTACGCGATTTTCGCTTGCGGCGCTTGGATTTTATTTTCCAAATACAAAAAATACAGACACACGCAGCAAGGACAGCAAATTGGCGCAATTCTCTGGGCAGTCGGTATTACGGGCGTTTTGAAAACTTTAGCGAATATCGCGCTTCCATTTTTCGACCGCTATGAACTGCTGCCATAC
>JALYZF010000225.1 GCA_030948995.1 Acidobacteriota bacterium | reverse complement strand
GTGCGGATTGATAAGAATGCTCGTGTAATTTCCGAGCGGAAGATTTCCGCCGCGCCGTGTCCAAGACTTTCCGCCGTTGCGGCTCAGATAAAAAGTTTGCGACGTTCCGACGTAAACATAATCGGGGCGTTTCGGGTCAACCGTTATCGAACTGATTGGAATGGCGTCGGGCGCGCCGCCCGCCTTTGCCCAAGTTTTACCGTTGTCGCGGGAGACAACAACGCCTGAAATCGACGTTCCGACCCAAATTGTTTCCGGCGCTTGCGGCGTTGAATAAACGACGAAAATATTTCCGTCGATTCCGTCGCCGAGATTGATTTTTTCCCAGCCTTTCTTTATATCGTATGTGCGATACAAACCTTTGTCAGTTCCGGCAAAGATTCCGTTTTTGCCGTCTTCGGTGTATGAAAGAACTTTAATTTTTTCCGTTAAAGCCGGAATCAAGGCAGTCGCCGAAGTCGCATTTGCAACGGCAGGCACGGCGTTTGTTGTTTTCGGAGGCGTAATTTTTGCCCCGGGCTTAACCGCAGTTTTTGATTTTGTCGCTACAGCTTTTGAATTTGCCGCAGCAGTTTTTGCTCCTCTTCTTCTCGGCACTGCTTTCCGCGCGGGCTGCTTTGGCGCGACGATTTGCGTCCAGAAATTTCCGCGGTCTTTTGACGTGAACATTCCGATATTTGTCGCCAGATAAAGCGTGTTCGGATTGGCGCGGTCTTGAAGTATCGAAAAAGGCGAGACGCGATTGATTTCAAGATTTTTTCCCGCCTGCCAAGTATTTCCGCCGTCGTTGCTGACGAAAACAAAACCGCCACCGGTTTGCGTGTTTTGCGTCGTGGCGTAAATACGATTCGGACGCTCGATGTCGGTCGTCACCGAATAAGTAAAACGGCTCGTGAAATTGCCGCTTGCGGGCGCGAAATTTTTGCCGCCGTCGTTTGAAACCATCACACCGTAATTATTCGTTCCGATAAACACGCGATTCGGCGCGTCCGGGTGAACGGTTATCGAATTGATTTCCAAATCTTTCTGCGTGGTTAAAGACCAGGATTTTCCGCCGTTCGATGTCATCCAGAAGCCTTCGGTCGTTGCCGCGTAAACCGTTCCCGGCATCGTCGGGTGCTGCAAAATATCGCGCGTGCGGCGTGATTGGGACGGAATGCCTTGAATCTTCGCCCATTTTTCGCCTTGATTAAACGATTCGTAAATTCCGCTGCAAGCCGAAGCGACGACGTGGTCGGGATTTTTCTGGTCAATCGTCATAGCGAAAACGTCGGAATCGTCAATCATTCCGTCTTTTATAAGGCGCCAACTTTTTCCCGCGTCCGTCGTTTTATACGGTCGCCACCAAGTTCCGGCATACATCGTGTCGACGGTTCGAGGGTCAATCGCTAAAGAATCTATGTTAATCGGCATTGTTCCCGATTGAATCTTTTTCCAATCGTCGCCCGAATTTTTTGAAATCCAGACGCCGTCTATTGTCCCTACAAGCAGAACGTCCGGGTCGAGCGTTGACTGAACCATCGCGTGGATTGATTCTTTTTTTAAATCTTTGGATTCTTTCCAAGTCGCGCCGCCGTCAGTCGTTTTGAAAAAACCGCCTGGGTCTGTATGACGATTTCCCGAAGCGTAAATAATATTTGAATCGCGCGAATCGACAAATAACTGGTCGAGAACAAGTCGCGGCTGATTGAGATTGACGAGCAATTTCCAGCTTGCGCCCGCGTCCGCAGACGTATAAATCTGCCCGTCGAGCGTGCTGATATAAAGTCGATTTTTATCTTTCGGGTCAACGGTGACGACGCGCACGTCGCCGCCTGCGGGTCCGACAACCGCCCAATCGCCGCTTTTCAGCGAAGGTTCGCTGCCGGTTTCTTCCGCCGCGAATACAAAACCGACCGACAGAAAAAGCATCATTGCCAGAGACGCCAAAATATTTTTCTTGAAACCAACTTTTAGCTCGCTTTTATAAAACATATTTTTAATTTTTCTTCTTGATTTGAAATACAGGATTTTCGCCGTTGAATTGCAAACGATATTCAGATGATACAATCGCAGAATTTTGTTGTATTCAAATCGTTGAAACCGTTTGCGGAAATTTTCGAGATGCACTGAACTCGCCAATGCGCTTGAGCAAGACTACAGTTATCTTACACAAAACTTTAACTATTTCAAAGCCTTTTCGAGCGATTCTTTTAAAAAGCATAAGCGGGTGAAATTTCCGTAGAAATTTCACCCGCTTAGGAAAGTTACATCCTTTCGAGATGCAATGCCAAATTACTGTTCAGGAGTCGGAGGCGTCGCGCCTGCCGGAACAATGAATAAAACTGTTTGGACGCCCGTTCCTTTATCTCCGCCATTTACAATCGTTACACGATTTAATGGGAAATTTCGGAATTTAATTGCAGCGCGAATATCTTTTTCACGTTTTGCAACTTCTTTAGGCGGACCGTAATTAATGATGTAACCTTGGGCATTCGGGTCATTACCCAATTCGCTAAATAACGCATCCAAGTTAGCTTTAACTACGTCTGCTGGTCCAGCAGGAATCTCAGCAATTTGCCTGTATGTAAGCGGTGGAGGCGCAACCGCAATACCGGCAGTTGCCTGTGCTGTTCTTTCT
>JALYZF010000212.1 GCA_030948995.1 Acidobacteriota bacterium | reverse complement strand
CTTCCGATTCGGATTCGCCGGTTTCTTCTAAAATATTTTCCGCATCGTAAACCGGATATGTCGGATTGCAGGCGAGAATATATTTTAGGTCGGTGAGTAGAAGTTCCTGATGCTGTTGTTCGTGGTTTAATCCTAGAACTACAAGCTCGCGCACATCTTCAGATAAATCCTTCTTGAGAAATTCGCGCATTTTCTCGTCAACATATTTTCGGTATGCAAAAACTTCCGCTACGGTCGGGCGCGATAAATCGCCGCGATGGTCGCGCGCCGTTCGCGTTCCGATTGAGTTGTAATAACTGTTGAAAAGAAAACCGAATTGCGAGTTAAATTCTTTATAATCCCGCGCAAATTTTTTAAGAACCATTTCCTCGAAAAACCAAGTCGTGTGCGCGATGTTCCACTTCGGCGGGCTGACATCGACAATCGGCTGCGGAATGTAATCTTCCGTTTCGAGCGGCGCGCAAATCTGTTCGGTGAAATTGCGAACGGAAGAATAAAAATTTTCGAGTTCCTGCGGCGGCAAAGCGTTTTGCATTTGTTTGGCGAGCATAATTTTATTAAAGCAAAAAAACGATTAGTAGAGAAATCTCAATTTGAAGATTTTAATTATTAGTATGAATCGGCTGATTTTTATTCCCGTCTGTTAAGGTTGAGGAAGCGGAAATTTTTTGCAAGGCTTCGGCGCAAATTTTTGCCAGATAATAATCCTTTGCATCTAAATTTGACTGCAGAACAGGAATTGCCGAAGGAGCGCCAATTGCGCCTAAAGCAAAAGCCGCTTCGCGCTTTACGTCGTCGTCTTCCGCCGGATTTTGCAGAGTTTTGATTAAAACGTCATTTGCTGTTTGAAACATTGGAAAAATTTCAAACAAGTTCGTATGTTTCCGTTTTTCAATTAAACTATATTTTTCAGGCAGAAATTCTTCCGGTGTTTGAACTTCTCGCTTTCCTGTTTGAATAATCTGCGCGATTTGCCCGACGGAACGCGCCGCCGAACGTCGCAAAAATTCTCCTTCTGTTTTCGGTTTTCTCTGCAAAATTTTTATGAGTTCCTCGATTGGTGAAGCATCGCCGATTTCGCCGAGCGCAACGACGCAGGCATTTTTAACGTCGGCGATTTTATCCGTTTGAAATGTTTGCACGAGCGGATTTACGGCGTTCGGATTTCCGACTTTGCCGAGCGCATAAGCCGTTTCGCGGCGGACAATTTCCCTTTTGTCGCCGAGAAGCGGAAGCAAAACGGTAAATGCTTCATCTTTCGGAAGAAATATTACGGAGAAAGCGGCAGTAGCGCGGAGGATTTCGGATTTATCGGTCAAAACCGGAATTGCAACACGCGAGGCTTCTGAATTTTCGAGATTGCGAATGCGAAAAAGCGCGTCGCGTTTCTGCTCGACGCTTCCGGTTTGAATTGTTCGTTCTAAAAGAAGTTTTTCGGCAATCCAATTAGTTTGTGTTTGATTTACAGCCGAGTCTTGCGCGAATAAATTTCCCGCAAAGCTGCAAAGCGCACAGAGAAAAACTGCGCTCTGAAAACACAGCTTAAAATTCGTAATTCGTAATTGATAATTCGTAATTGAATTTCTCACGCCGCGCGCTGGACGTTTTGCCGCCTCAGCCGTTCCCATTCGACAACCTGCCGCGCGCGCTTGTTTTCGTAAGCGTCGGCGAGCGAGCCGATTAAATCGTCGCCTACGGAATTTTCTTTTTGTCTGGAAATGCGCTTTGAGAGAAGTTGGGAAATGTAATTGACGACGGCTAAAGTTTCGTTTTCGTTTAGTTTATCAATTTGGCTGGCGATATTTTTGTTTGCTTGATTGACCATCTCCGTTTCTCCTTAAGTTTGTGGCAGACAGTCAAACAGCGAACCTTTTAATTCAAGTTTTGAGTGTCTGCGTAAAATTTTTTCTCATCTTTAAGACTTTCGTTTGGGTAAAACTCCTGCAACTGTTTATTGAATTGCGCTCTATTAAATTAACACAAAGTTTAGAGCGAGGCAATAATTTTCGTTAGAAAATAAAATCCGCTTAAATTTTAATTTATAACCGAAAATGCAGAGTTTAAAAGCTCTCCAATTTTTTACTTTCAAAACTTGACAACAAACTTTTCAAAGATTATCAATATAAATATGATTTCCTTTTGCAGACAAACCAATCTCGCCCTTAGATAGCCACTCGCCCGAATTGAGCGGCGACGTGGCGCAGTCTTTAATCAATTACAAATTTCAAATTACAAAAGATTAGTGGATAGATTTTTATTTATTCGCTAGACTTAGCTTTTTTGCTAATGCTCAAAAAGACTTTGGACATTGGACTTAAGAATTGGGACTAATTTATATGGACGAGAAATATTTTGCACAAAAGATAGAGCAGAAATGGCAGCGGCGGTGGGCGGAAAACAAGACGTTTGAGGTCGAGATTGACGCCGAACGCGAGAAATTTTACGCGCTCGAAATGCTGCCGTATCCGTCAGGGCGTTTGCATATGGGGCATGTTCGCAATTATTCAATCGGCGACGCGCTGGCTTGGTATAAACGCTTGCAGGGTTTTAATGTTTTGCATCCGATTGGCTGGGATTCATTCGGTCAGCCTGCCGAGCAAGCGGCGATTAAAAAAGGCGTCAATCCGCGTGCTTGGACTGAAGACAATATCAATCAGATGCGCGAGCAGTTGCAGCGTCTCGGTATTAGCTACGATTGGAGCAGGGAAATTGCCGCTCATCGTCCTGAATACTACAAGTTCGACCAATGGTTTTTCCTCAAAATGCTGGAACGCGGGCTTGCGTATAAAAAGATGACGAAGGTCAACTGGTGTCCGCGCGACGAGACGACATTATCAAATGAACAAGCGAGCGGCGGCGTTTGCTGGCGTTGCGGCACGCAGGTCGAAAAGAAAGACATCGCGCAGTGGTTTTTGCGAATTACCGCCTATGCAGAAGAGCTTTTGCAGGGAATGGACGAAATCGAAGCGGGCTGGGCGGAGCGCGTCTTGACGATGCAGAAAAATTGGATTGGCAAAAGCGAAGGCGCATTTGTTGATTTTGCCGTAAAAGGTTTTGATGAAAAAGTTCGTGTCTTTACCACGCGCATTGACACGATTTACGGCGCGAACGCGATTGTCGTCGCGGCTGAACATCCGATTGTCGAAATGAATTTTGAAAATTTTTCCGGCGCGGTAAAAGCGAAAATTGAAGAAATTAAAATCGAGAAAGCCAAGCCGACCGATTACGGCGAAGAAGTTGAAAAAGACGGCGTTGACACTGGGCTGAAAGCTGTCAATCCGTTCAGCGGCGAAGAGTTACCCATCTGGGTCGGCAATTATGTGATGATGGAATACGGAACGGGCGCAGTAATGTCAGTTCCGGCGCACGACGAGCGCGATTTTGAATTTGCGAAGAAATTCGGATTGCCGATTCGGGAAGTAGTCCGAAGTCTAAAGTTCAAAGTCCAAAGTACAGAAGGAATCGATGACCAAAAACCGAAGGACGAAGGACAAATCGAAGAAGCATTTACCGATTACGGTATCGTAATAAATTCAGACGAATGGACGGGCAAGACGAGCGAGGAAGCGAAAAGGGAAATGACGCAATTTGCCGAATCAAATTGTTTCGGCGAAGCGGCGACGACTTACCGCCTGCGCGATTGGGGAATTTCACGGCAGAGATTTTGGGGCGCGCCGATTCCCGTTATTTATTGCGAAAGTTGCGGAACAGTTCCCGTGCCGTATGACGAACTGCCCGTTGAATTGCCGGAAAGCGCGCCATTTACAGGCGTCGGCGAATCGCCGCTGGCGAAAGTTCCAGAATTCGTCAACGTAAAATGTCCGAAATGCGACGAGCCTGCGAAACGCGAAACGGACACGATGGATACATTCGTTGATTCGACTTGGTATTATTTTCGGTACACCGACCCGCACAACGAAATATTGCCGTTCGACCCGGAAGTTGCGGCATATTGGCTGCCGGTTGACCAATATATCGGCGGCGTTGACCACGCTGTGATGCACTTGCTTTACACGAGGTTCTGGACAAAAGTGATGCGAGATATTGAAATGGTCAGTTTTGACGAACCCGTCAAAAACTTGTTGACACAGGGAATGGTCGTCAGCGAATCGTATTACTCGGAATCAAAGGCGAGCTATATTCCGCAGGACGAAGTTTCAATCGAGCGCGACGAGCGCGGAAAAATCCTGAGCGCTACGCTCAAGAGCGATGATTCGCCCATTCGAGTCGCCGTCGAGAAAATGTCGAAATCGAAATATAACGGCGTTGACCCGGACGATATGATTTCGATTTATGGCGCGGACGCTGCGCGAATTTTTGCGCTGTTTGCCGCGCCCGCGGAAAATGAACTGGTTTGGATGGAAACAGGAATCGAAGGCGCGGTTAGATTTTTGCAGCGCGTCTGGCGGTTTGTTTTCAAATGGGTTAGTGGTTCGGGTTTTAGACCTTTAGAATCAGGATTTGAAATTGAAGGTTCAAGATTTGATAGACAAGAATTTGGATACGGTATTGGAAATGTAGGATTTATTCACAAAGCTGCGGAAAATAAACCTCCTGGTTCTACGAAAGGAGGAAGCAGTGAAGTGCGGAAACTTCAGCAAAAAACTCATCAAACTATAAAGCGCATTACTGAAAACTTTGAAAGTTTTCAGTTCAACACGCCGATTGCAGCTTTGATGGAATTGTCTAATGAATTAGGTGATTTTAAAGTTGAGCCATCAGTTGCTAATGATGAAGAAAGGTATGCTGTTCGGGAAGCTGTTGTAAGTCTAATTTTGATGCTCGCGCCGTATGCGCCGCATTTTGCCGAAGAGATGTGGGAAATCGTGACGGGAAAAACCGAAGACATTCTGCAGTCGGGCGCGCGTTTTCCGGTGGCGGACGAAAGTTTGGCGAAAGCCGATGAAATTGAAATCCCGATTCAAATTAACGGCAAACTGCGCTCGCGCGTTACGGTCGCGCCCGAAACATCAAAAGAACAACTTGAGACTTTGGCTTTGGCTGACGCTAAAGTCAAAGAACACACCAGCGGAAAACAAGTCGTAAAAATCGTCGTCGTGCCGAGCCGACTTGTCAATATCGTTATTAAATAAGGCGGAAACATAAAACTTAAAGAAGCAAAATTTTCTCTTTGCAGCGTCTTTTTTAACGTTGACGTTTGTTTTTAAATTTAATTTAGAAGGAGAAACTTTATGTTGAAAAATATTTGGTTAAAAGTTTTTTTGAGCTTGCTCATTATTGCAGCGATGTTCAGCGATTCGGCGGCGCAAACGCGCATCAGATTCGGGCGCGGTAGAACATCTGCTACAGTCAGCGGAAATATCGGCGTGGAAAACGGACGCGATTATATTTTAAGAGTGGCAGCCGGACAAACAATGTCGGTAAAAATTCATTCGGCTAACGGCGCGGTGACGGCAAATGCAGGAACAGCTTCGGGCAAGGATTTTACCTTTTCGCTCGATAACGACGGCGATGTTGAAATTACTGTTTCTAATAGTGGAAGGCACGCTACGCGCTATACGATGACGATTACGGTTCGCTAAGTTTAGAGATAACTGGAAACCGAAGCGCGAATTGTTTGGATAAAGCAATCTCGCGCTTCGCCGTTTTTGCTTGATTGCCGTTTGCAATCGGATTAGAATTAAAACGCGGTCATATAAATTTATTTTAATTATTGCAGTCTTAATCGAAGCAAACGACCGCGGGCTGCTTCGTCAAAAATTCAAAAAATAAAATGAAAGAGTGCCAGCTTTGTAAAAATTGCTTTACCGATGAAGTCAACACTTGCCCGAATGACGGTATGCCGACGTATCATTCAATCAGCGGCGAGCCGGTTTTGGAAGGCAAATATCATCTCGAATGCCGTTTAGGTCAAGGCGGAATGGGCGTCGTTTATAAAGCCAGACACGCATATTTGAAAACCGCGCACGCCATCAAAGTAATTTTGCCGGATTTAGTCGGAAATGACCCGCAACTTGTTACGCGCTTCAGGCAGGAAGCACTTGCCGCTGCAGCCATTCGACATCAAAACGTCGTCGGCGTTTCTGATTACGGCGTTGCGATGGGAACGATGCCGTTTCTAGTAATGGAATACGTCGAAGGCGAATCTCTGCATGACCTTTTAACGCGCGAGCAAAAACTTTCGCCCGAAAGAGCTTTAGATTTAATGTCGGCAATTGCCGCGGGCGTCGGCGCGGCGCATCATCAGGGAATCGTTCACCGCGACCTAAAACCGCTAAACGTGATGATTCTCAAAAGCAAAACCAATATCGCCGAAGCCGTAAAAATTCTCGATTTCGGTCTGGCGAAAATAAAATCCGGCGAGCTGCTCGGCTCGTTCATACAGGCGCAGACAACCGGCTTGATGGGTTCGCCGTATTATATGGCGCCCGAACAATGGGCGGACGAGGAGCCGGACGCGCGCTCGGACATTTACAGTTTGGGCGTAATGCTTTTTCAAATGTTGGCGGGCGATGTGCCGTTTAAGGGTTCTTCGATTCCGGCGATTATGAAAAAACATTTGTCGGACCAAGTTCCGCCGCTGAGCAATTTCGGCGTGCAGATTCCGCCGCAAGTGGAAATGGCTGTTCGTCACACTTTGGAAAAACAGCCGGAAAATCGCACAGCTTCGGTCGAACAAATGGTCGGAGAACTGCGCGCGGCAATCGGCGTAGCTTCGCCAAATATCACAGCGTCAGCTTTTGTGACTAATACATCGCTACCGATTTCGACGCTGAATATTTTAACGAATCCGCCGCAATCGGAAATTTTTGTCGATAACGTTTCGGTCGGGCAGAGCCGCGCCGACGGTTGGCTGTTGCTCGAAGGCTTGCAGAGCGGAAATCATCACGTGCGCGTCAAGCGCGAAGGATTTCAAAATTGGGAAAACGAAATTGTCTGCGACGGAAAACCACAGTCAGTTGTCGCCGAGCTAAAAGCAGAACAAATTGACGTCGAAGCGATTCCGAAACCGACGCTCGCTTCGATGGTTGCCGACAGCCGACCGCTCAGGCAAAACACGGCGCAAAATCTTTCCGCAACGCAAGGCGCGCAAACTTTTAATCAACAAACGCCGCAGCAAACTTGGCAGTCGCCGCCGAGCGTCGCGGTCGAATCAGAGCCGAAAAAACAATCGTTTTTCTCGCCGCTTGTTTTAGCCGTTATTGGAATTTCCGGCTTATTGCTACTTGCTATAATCGGAGTCGGCGGCTTATTTGCCTTCGGCTTTATCGGTCATACGCCGGTCAGCACAAACGGCAACAAAGATATTATCGTCGTCCCGAATAATTCAAACATTTTAACCGCTCAGCCGCCCGTGCCTAAAAGTGAAATGGTAAAAATTCCCGGCGGAAAATTTAAAATGGGACGCAACGACGGCGGTGATTTTGAAAAGCCGGAACACGAAATTACCGTAAAAGACTTTTGGATGGACAAGACGGAAGTAACAACAGGCGAATACTACGATTTTGTCAAAGCGACCGATTACAAACCGACTCCGGCGAATTGGGAAGAAGGGAAACCGCTCGCGTCAGATATGCTTCTGCCGATTAGATACGTCAATTTAAACGATGTCAGAGCTTTTGCTGAATGGCGGTCGAAAAGAGATTCCATTATTTACCGTCTCCCGACCGAAGAAGAATGGGAATATGCGGCGCGAAACGGCAGCGACAATAATTTGTATCCGTGGGGCGACAGTTTCAAAAACGGCTGTGCGGTGGTTGACCAAACAGACACAAAACCTGAGCCGGTCGGCTCAAAACCCTGCGGTGCGAATAAATGGGGCGTTGTAGATTTGATTGGCAATGTTTACGAATGGACGAGTACGGAGACTTTTTCTTATCCGGGAAATCCGCTTGAGGTTGATGAGAAACATAAAAATACTTTTGTTTTTCGCGGCGGCTCCGCATATAACAAATCAACCGGCAAAAACGCGATTACTTCGACTTACCGCGGTTTTATAGACCCGACCAAAAGAGACGCGCAGCTAGGTTTTCGACTTGTGCGCTCCGAACATTAATTATTTTTAGAGGCTTTTATGCTTAAGGACAGAATGATTTATAAATACGTTTTGCTGTTGGCGCTGACTGTTTTTTTGGCTACTGCAATTTCCGCACAGGATTTGGGAAGCAGCAACGGACTTTTTAATTCGCCGAATCCGAAAACAAAAAGCAGCGCGAAAACGACGCCGAAAAAAACTGTTGCGAAAAAAAGTGCGCCGGTAAAAAAAGTGCCAACTGCTTCGACCAGCGCCAAAAAGACGGTCGCAAAACCAAAACCTACCACTAAAACTACTGCGAGTGCGACTCAAAGCGTTGATAAACCGACGACAAAAAATACCGTTGCGGCGAAAGGCAATAAACCGAAAACTGCTTCTAAACAGCGCATGGGTTCAAAGCAGACGCCGAAAACCACGCCGCTGAATAATGTCGCCGTAAAGGTTGAAACGCCCGCGCCGAAAACCGATTATGACGAGCTTTTCGAGCAAGCTATCGAAGCGGGCAATCAAGCCCGCGACGACCGCGAATATGGAAAAGCGGAAGCGGCTTACTTGCGCGCGCAAAGCCTAAAAACAAAAGACTCGCGCGCCGTTTACGGTTTGGGAAATCTCTACAGCGACCAGCAGCGTTGGGAAGAAGCCGAAGCCGCGTATCGAGCGGCGATTCAGCTTGAGCCGAACAGCCCGGAAGCCTTCGTTGCTCTGAGCTATGTTTTAACCCAGCCGATTAGCGACAACAATCTGGCAGACCGCTATGCCGAAGCCGAAAAATCCGCGCGACAGGCAATCGCGCTCGACCCGAAGAACGCCGTCGCCTTTGACCAGCTTGGCGTGGCGTTAGAACTGCGCGGTGTCATCGGCGACGAAACACAAAATGCCTATCGCCGTGCAATCGAACTTGAGCCGAATTTTGCGCTTGCCTACGCGCATCTCGGACGACTTCTGCGGCGCAAAGGAATGAGCAATGAATCTTCCGCCGCTTACCGCAGCGCGATTCAGCTTTCGACCGACGTGCCGACAATGATTTTAGTAGCGGACGTGATGCAGTCGCAGCAGCGTTATCTGGAATCAGAACAGCTTCTGCGTCAGGCTCTGCGCCAAGACCCGAAAAATCCGACCGCGCTTTTTCTTCTTGGGCGCGCTTTGACGACGCGCGGAAGTTTTGAAGAGGCGGAAAAAGTTTTGAAAAAAAGTGCCGATGTCAGCCCGAATTCTTTTGTTTCTTACGCGCTGCTCGGTTCGCTTTTTCTGCGCCGCGATAAATTCGACGATGCGGAAAAATACTTGATGAAGGCTTTGAAAATGGTTTCGCCGAATGAGAAAAAACGTCTCGCGCAAGACTTTGAAGCCGTCGGCGACGGTTTCCTGCGAAACGGAAAATCCGAAGACGCCGCCCGTGTTTATCAGCAAGCCCTCCTTCTCGACAACCAAAAGACGACATTGGCGGACAAGTTAGCAAAAGTCAGAAAAAATTAATTTTTGTTTTCAAATTAATTTATTGAAAACCGGACGCAATTAAGCGTATTTCCACTTATTACGCAGGAGTAAGAAGCGTTCTCGCTTCCGCGCCGCGCGATTTTTAGTTAAGTATTTGCCGGAGTAAACTAAAAAAAATGCTTTATTGTCCGAAATGCCAGCAAACATACGCTGAACGAACGCAAAGATTTTGCGCTAATGACGGCGCGAGACTCATTCCCGAACCGTCTTCTTCGAGCGCGTCCTCTAAAGGCGGCGTTTTTGCAAATATTTTAAGCCGCGCCGCCGTCGGCGACACGGCTAAAAACGATAAGTTTCCGCCCTTGTCTGAATCTTCCAAACTTGAAGCGAGCCGGAAATCTCCGCCGCCTTTCCGCCCGCCGACTTCAAGCAAAATTTTTATGGAAGAACCTGATTCCGCTCCGAAAATTGAAACTCAGCCTCCGGCGGAAAATCAAACGCCGATAAAGAAACCATCGTCGCCGCTTCAAAAACCTTTGCCGAGAATTTCAAGTCCGAACGAAATTCTGGACGTGGACGCCATACTCGCCGACAGGAAAATCAACCCGACCGGAAGACTGGCTCTGACGCGGGCGAATACGAATGTTCTACTTGGTCAAAAACTGAAAGACCGCTTTTATATCACCGAAAAAATCAGCGAAGATGAATCGGTCGTTTCTTATCTAGCCGAAGATAGAAGCGCGGGAAATGAAAAAGTTCTGGTCAAGGTTTTATTGGACGAAGACGCCGAAGACAATTCGGCAGGCAAGATTTTTGCCGAAGAAAGAGCCTCGCTCGCGCAAATCAATCATCCGAATTTGGTAAGAGTTATTGATGCGGACGCGCTGCCGGAAGGCAAGCCGTTTATTATTTATGAAATTGTTGAAGGCGAATCGGTCAAAGATATGCTCGCGCAAAGCGGGCAATTTAACGCTTTGCGCGCCGCTCGAATCGTTCGCCAAGCGTCTTATGCTTTAAGCGAGGCGCACCAAAATAATATTCTGCATCGCGCTTTAACCCCTGAAAATATTCTGCTTCCCATTTCCGAAGACGGCGCCGAGCAAGTTAAGCTAACGGATTTCGGCATATCGAAAGGAGAAATCAAGCCGGAAAATATGGCTTTTAAAGCTCCCGAACAAATCGAAGGGAAAATTCCGACCGTTGCCGGCGATATATATTCTTTAGCCGCGATTGCATTTCAGATGTTGACCAATCGCCTGCCGTTTGAAGCCGCAATGCCCGCCGCTTTGCTCGCGTCTCAGCGGAAAGGCTTAAAATTTTCTCCGACAAATTTGCGATTCGACATTACGACGACGGTCGATGAAATTTTAGAAAAAGCGCTCGCTTTCAATCCGTCCGAACGCTACTTAAAAGCAAGCGAGTTTGGCGACACATTTTTCAATGCCCTAACGACGACCGCGCTTTGGAAAGGCGACGAGCGGAGCGACGAAGATACAGAGCCGAAGGAAGAAAGCGTAATAAAAGCAGAGAGAGAAGAAATAGGCGCGGGCGAAATTATCGAAAATGAAATTCCTGCGAGCTACGCGGAAGAATCTTCAATACTCGAATTGCCGCCTTTGTCGCTCGACGCTCAGGCAAAAGCATTTGACGAAGAAAATTTACTGCCGATTTCAGAGGCGGATGCGTCTCCGGCAACTCCGATTAACGCGCCTGAAATTACCGTTCCCAAAAACGGGAAAAAACCGGCAAAGCTGATTCCCGCAATTGACGCCAATTGGGAAAGCCCTTTGCCGAAACTGTCGAAAACTGCGACCGTTAAAACCCGTAATTGGACAATGCCCGCTCTTATCGGCGCATTGATAATTCTGTCGGCGCTCGGCTTAGGATATTGGGCTTACAATCGTCCTGCTCAAACGCAAGTTGTTCAAACACCCGCGCAAAATAATGATTTGACTGGGCAGAACGTTCAAAATGCCGCGAATCTGCCCGTCGCCGAAAAGGTCGAGCCAGCGCCGCCCGCTGCTAAAACAGCGCCGCCGAATACGATTTATTTTGAAAACTCCAAACAGAATTTGAGAAGCGCCGCGGCGAGAAACTTTCTCGGCTTTTCACTTTACTATCCGAATGACTGGAAGCGAAACGACGCTAAGAATAACTTTTTGGACATCTCGAAAAATGCGCCCACCGGAACGCCAATCGAGCAGATGCTGGTTAGCTATTACGATAGTAAAGGTAATTTCAAAGACGATAAAAAAGTTTTCCCGTCGCTGGTTAAAGAAACAAATTCAACTCTGAAAACGATTGTGCCGGATTATAAATTGGTCTCGCAAAAAGAGAAAACAATCAACGGCGATTTAAAGGCGTATGAAGTAAGATTTACGGGCAAAGGCAAAACCGCCAAAGGCGAAGACATAAAACTCTGGGGCAGACGCCTGTTTGTTCCCGCCGCGCGCGACGGCGCAAAAAACGGTTATGTTCTGACGATGCTCGCCACATCGCTTTCGCCGGACGTCAAAAGTCTCGAAGATGTCGGTGTCAAAGGCGAACTCCGAACTGTTTTAGACACTTTCGCGCCAGACCGAAATTTCTAATTTTTAACTTTTAATTTTTCATTATTTTGCAGTTAATAACGATTTTTTAAGCAAGTTAATTTAGAATTTAGAATGTAAAATTTAAGATTACCTCCATTTGAGAAAGTGCTATAAATTTTTGATTGAAAAAGCGTAAGCGGCTCTTACGCTTTTTGTTTTTCCGCGTTTGAGCTAAAATTGTGGCAATTCCGACTTTCAATTAATTTCCGGTTGTAAAACTTCGAACGGATGAAAATAATTTTAGCCGAGCAGCGCGAAGGCAAGCAGTTGCGCGAACAAAAAATTGACAAAGAGGTAATTCGCATCGGGCGCGACGCGAATGATTGCGACATCGCTTTTGATAATCGGACGTTTTCGATGGTTTCGCGCCGTCACGCGGAGTTGCGACGACAAGGCGGGCAATGGATTTTGTTCGATAATAAATCGAGCTTCGGAACGTTTGTCAACGGAGAAAAAACCACGCAGCCGCAAGCCGTTGCAGTCGGCGATTTGCTTCAATTCGGGCTGCACGGTCCGATTTTGAAAGTTATTTGGTTTGAAACCGAAAACAACGCGCCGCAAACGTCTGCTGAAAATTCCTTACAAAATCAGCCGATTGTGCCGCAAGTGTTTCAAGCGGCAAAAAATCCGGTTCAAGATAATTTTTCAAAAAACGTAAACGCTTCGTTTGAACAAAACCAAATCAATCAGAACAAGCCGCAAACTTCTGTGGCGCGTTTAGAATTTGTCAGCGGTCATTCGGCGTCCGCGCCTTTTAAGATAACGAAAAACATCTCGCTCGGACGCGACACGAGCGGCGATATAGTTTTTGAAGCCTCAGCCGCGATGGTTTCGCGCCGACACGCAGAGATACGGCGCGAAAACGGCAAATTTGTTCTTATCGACAACGGCAGCTTTAACGGAACTCTAGTCAACGGTCAACGCATCGCCGCGCCAACGCCGCTTAACGACAACGACGAAATTCAAATCGGACGCGGCGGACCGGTTCTGCGTTTCAGCGCAACGAGCGACAGTTCGCCGACAAGCGCAAATTTCGCCGGACAGCGTTCGGTTTCAGCCGCACAAATAGCAAATCTGCAAAAATTATCCGAGCAAACCGACCCGAAAACGATGGCTGCCAACGTCGGCAATCTCGCGGCAAAAATTACTCCGAATGACGCGGCAAAGCCGCAGCTTCTAATGACGCTTGCTTTCGACGATAAGAAAAAATTAACCGTCGGGCGCGCTGACGGAAACGACATCAAGCTAGACGGTCTGCAGATTTCCAATCGTCACGCCCGAATTTTGCAAACTGCTACGGGCGTCGTCGTCGAAGATTTGAATTCGACAAACGGCGTTTATATTAATGGAAACCGCACGACGCGCGGCGAGATTACGCCCAGCGACGCAGCACAAATCGGCTCTTTTCAAATCAAAACCGACGGCGCTGGACGAATCGGCGTTTTCGATACGCGCGCGAAAACTCGGATTGACGCGATTAATCTCGCCAAAGAAGCGAAAAATCGAACCGGCGGCGGCACGATTCGCCTGATCGACGACGTTTCGATTTCGATTCAACCGAATGAATTCGTCGGAATTCTCGGCGCTTCGGGCGCGGGAAAATCGACTTTGATGAATGCGGTAAGCGGAATGCGCTCAGCTACGGGCGGCAGCGTTTTTATAAATAATCTCGATCTTTACAAGCATCTCGACTCATTAAAACAATCAATCGGCTACGTTCCGCAAGACGATACGATTCACCGCGAGCTGACCGTCGAGCGCACGCTTTACTACATCGCAAAACTGAGATTGTCGCGCGATGTTTCCCGCAAGGAAATTAACCGGATAATCGACGAAGTTTTAGATATAACCGATTTGGACGAGCGGCGAAACGTGCCTGTCAGCCAACTTTCCGGCGGGCAGCGCAAGCGCGTTTCCATTGCTGTTGAACTGATTACAAAACCGTCTGTGATTTTTCTGGACGAGCCGACTTCCGGTTTAGACCCTTTGACGGAAGAGAAAATTATGCGGCTTTTCCGGCAAATTGCCGAATCGGGCAGAACCGTCGTTTTGACGACGCACGCGATGGAAAACGTCAAACTTTTTGACAAAATCGTCGTTCTGATGCGCGGAAAACTCATCTTTTACGGAGCGCCCGTCGAAGCGTTGACGTATTTTAACGCCGCAAGTTTTAAAGAACTTTTTGATAAACTCGAAGAGCCGAACAGCCGACAATCCGCCGAACAAACCGCCGAAGAATGGAAGCGAAAATTTACCGCCGCGCCGCAGTATAAGCAAAACATTGCCGAGCCGCTCAAGGAAATTGGCAAAATCGAATCGCGCGGCGGCGGCAGGAAAAGCCGTTTGGGCATTTTCGGCTCGATTCGTCAAACAGCAACGCTGGCGCGCCGTTACTCGCAAGTTCTTTTGCGCGACAAGCTCAATCTTTTTATTTTATTCGCGCAAGCGCCGATAATTGGCGTTTTAACTTATTTCGTAATGGACGCCGCCGCGCCGCGCGATTTTGTTTACTTCGTTCTCGCGCTCGTATCCGTCTGGTTCGGCATTTCGGTTTCGGCGCGGGAAATCGTCCGCGAACGAGCCGTTTTCAGGCGCGAAAGAATGGTTAATCTTGGACTAATTCCATATCTTTTTTCAAAACTTGTGGTCTTGGGAATGATTGTCGGCGCGCAGTGTTTGTTGCTTTTTCTGCCGCTGAAAATTTTGGATTTCGCCGGACTGATGCCGATGCCGGGCGAAATGTTCGGCATTCCGCAGCTTTGGGTAATGCTTTTGACGGCGGCAGTCGGCGTTTCGCTCGGACTGCTCGTTTCGGCTCTGGTAAAAACTTCGGAAATGGCGACGAGCCTCGTTCCTTTAATTTTAATTCCGCAGATTTTGTTTTCCGGTTTGGTCGGTGTCCCTTCAGGCATTAATAAAACGGCAGGCTTAATAATGCCCGCCACTTGGTCTTTCGACGCGATAAAACGTTTTTCGACGCTCGATACTTTGCAGCCGGAAGGCGCGGAACAAAACGGCGAAACTCGCGGGCTTGGGCTTTACAAATATGTCGAGACGGAAAACGAAAAAATCGTCGCCGACGCGAATAAAGATTTGACCGATTATAAAAATAATGCCGAGCAAAAGATGAAGGATTATGCAAGCGAGGCACGCAACGGAGAAATTGCGAATCTGCCGAAACTCGACGCGCCTCCGCGCATCGGCGAAGCGAAAAAGATTCCGAAGAATTTGAGCGGCTACGTCAGCTTTCTGCATCCGTGGATGAACGCGGTTTTAAATCAGCTAATTTTAATGCTAATGTTTTCTATATTGGTTATTGTTACGTTATTTGTTTTGCGCCTGCGAGACAATCGATAAATGAGGTTTAATGAAGGATTTATTTAAAAATATTATTGTATTTATTGCGCTGAGTTTTGTCTTGAGCAGTTTAATTTCCTGCACGAATACGATAGGCACATCAAAAGATTCGACTGATAATTCAAACGTGGCAACGGCAAAAAATAGTACTTCTCCGCCTGCGCCCGCCGCGATTATGCAAGCCGACATCAAAGATTTGGAAGGAAGCACTTTCAAACTTGAGGATAAGAAAGGCAAGGTGATTCTTGTTAATTTATGGGCGACTTGGTGCGTTCCTTGTCGCGAAGAAATGCCTGATTTAGTCGCGCTGCAAGATAAATATAAAAGCAATGATTTTGAAATTATCGGTCTTGATTCCGACGACAGCGAAACTCCTGAAGCCGTTAAAGAATTTGCTAAAAAATTGAATCTGAATTATCAACTCGGTTACGCCGATGCAAAGCTGATGAATAATTTCTTAAACTTTAGTAAATTCGACGGCATTCCGCAGAGTTTTCTGATTGACCGCGAAGGAAAATTAAGAAACGTATTTGTCGGCGGCGGCGCGGCAAACGTCAACAAAATAAAAGAAGCGGTCGAAAGAGTTGTCAGCGAATAAAAATTTGTCGCCTCGAACGCATCTGAATTTGTCGAAATTTATTTTCCATAGCTCGACTTAAACCAATAACGCAAAACTATCGTATAAACACAGATAAAAACAAAATATCTGTGTTTTATTTTTTGTATTTTCGATTTTAACTTTAAATGAAAAAATTATTTATCTTCTCTTTGATGTTAGCTTTTACTGTTGCCGCGCGCGCCGTCGAACCGCAAATCTGGTCAATTAACACGCGCGCCGAAGTTCTAAAAGGCGAAGCAAAAGGCGTTTCGGTAACCGACGCCGGAGCGATAATGCTCGCGCCGCGCTTGACGCAGGTTTTCAACACAGAGCAGCCTTATGTTTGGTCAAGCGCGGTTGACGCTGCCGGAAATATTTTTTTGGGAACAGGAAGCAACGGCAGGATTTACAAAATTTCGCCGGATGGCAAAGGCGCGCTTTTTACAGACACGAACGAGCTGAATGTTTCGGCGCTGGCGATTGGAAAAGCGGGCGAGCTTTACGCCGGAACTTCGCCGGACGGAAAAGTTTATCGAATTTCATCAGACGGGCGCGCTGAAGTTTTCTTCGAGCCGAAGGAAAAATATATCTGGTCGCTGGCGGTTTTAGCGGACGGAAGTCTGGCGGTCGGAACGGGTGAACACGGCAAAATTTTCAAAGTCCGCACGACGAATGCAACGCCGGATGCGTCTCTGCTTTTCGACACGAGCGAGACCCATATAATTTCGCTTGTGGCAGACGCAAAAGGCAGTCTTTACGCCGGAACTGACGCCGGCGGCTTGGTTTTGCGTTTTTCGCCTGACGGCAATAAGCCATTTGCGCTGCTCGATTCGACTTTAAGGGAAATTCACAAAATTAGTGTCGGCGCGGACGGCGCGGTTTATGTTTTAGCTTTAAGCGAAGCGGCGTCGGCTTCAAAATCGACTTCTGGAACTGTTTCGGGAACAAACGCAGATGGCGCGCCCGTTACGGCTACGGTTACTTCCGCCGAAACGCCCGCCTCGCCAGAGCCTCCGCAAAAAAGCCGCTACGATTTGGCTGCTTCAAAATCTGCGGTTTATCGTATTTTGTCAGACGGCGGAAGCGACGTGATTTGGAATTCACCGACCGTTACAGCGTTTTCAATCGTCGCTAATCCGAACGGAAACGGCGTGCTTATCGGCACATCAGACAAAGGCAGAATTTATTCGGTAACCGACAACGGGCGCGAAACGCTGCTTCTGCAATCGAACGAAGGACAAATCTCCACTTTGCTGACGCAGGGAAATCAAGTTTTAGCGACATCTAGCAATCAAGGAAAACTTTATCGTTTCGGGACGGAAACCCGAACGGAAGGAACTTACGAATCAACGGTTTTGGACGCAAAAACCAATGCGACTTGGGGCAGAATTTGGTGGCGCTCGAACGGAGACGTCAGCTTGCAGACCAGAAGCGGAAACACCGAAAAACCAAACGAAACTTGGAGCGATTGGAGCGCAAGCTACATTGACCAAAAGGGCGCGCAAGTTACAAGCCCGAAAGCGAAATATTTGCAATGGCGGGCGATTTTGAAAAGTGCGCTAGCTTTTGGACAACAACAGATTTCTATAAACGGTGGACTTAATAACGGAGTTGGTTCAAATGCTGCTGGAAATTTGAATGAAGTAAACGTTTCGTATCTGCCCAGAAATATCGCGCCCGAAGTTTTGTCAATTCAAGTTCTGCCGACAAACGTAGGGCTGGCTGCGAATCCGCCGATTCAAATCGACCCTAACATTGAAAGCGCCGGATTAGACCCCGCGCTTTTCGGTTTTCCGAATGTTGCGATTCCGCCCCGCCGCATTTATCAACGCGGAGCGCGCAGCCTGCTGTGGACAGCCGAAGACCGAAACGGAGACAGGCTTGAATACGACGTTTATTATCGTGAAGCGGGCGAGACGAATTTTAAATTGTTGCGCCAAAATCTGCGCGAAAATTTTTTCACTATCGACGGCTCGGCTTTAACCGACGGGCGTTATATTTTCCGCATTGTGGCGAAAGACACGCCTTCAAATCCAAGCGGTCTGAGCTTGACGGGCGAAAGATTGAGCGAGCCTTTTGATATTGATAACACGCCGCCGACGGTTTCCGTCATTGGAACGCCGCAGGTTATCGGGGATAAAGTCCGCGTTTCGTTTGATGCAAATGATGCGGCGAGTTTTCTAACCCGTGCCGAATACAGCATTAACGGCGGCAGTTGGGAAACGGTTTTTGCCGACGACGGAATTTCCGACGGTCAAAAAGAACGTTACACAGTTGAAACTACATTAAAAACAACAGGTGAAAATACGATTACTTTGCGAGTTTTTGATGTGAACGGAAATGTCGGGAGCACGCGGGTTTCGGTAAGAAAATGAAAGTCAGTGAAAAACATTTAACTGTGAGTGGTTAGCAAAAAATTCTAACCAATATCTCACAGTTCATCACCAGTTTCCTTTTTCGGTAAAGTCATTGTCTCGCCTTCATTGTTAATTTCCAAATGTCTCGTTGTGCCTTCGGTAACGCTCGGCGGAATGGCGATTTCGCCAGTGTCGTAAATTGATTTTTGCGGCGGATTGACGTAATCTGTGGGGATTTTTTCGGCTGCAATTTTTTCAACTGCCTCCTTAGCTTTCTTTAAGTCCACATTAAAATTTTCACGATAAACCTTAATCGCCTCAATATTTCTTCCCGAATGTATTAATTGACGGATTTGCAATAAATCGTTTTGCGCCGATGGCGGCAAGCCAGTATTCGCCGCACCGAATAATGCCGGTTGAGCGGATATTTCCTTATACAATTGTTTCTTTTCGAGGCGTTTTGATTTTGCGATGTTGCCAATTCCGCTCGACAAAAGAGAAAAGGCTGGAAACAACATTGCCCACCACCAATTTTGTCCGTTGGCGACGTGAGTTATAAACAGCGCCATTGAAACGATTAAAAATCCGATGCCTAAAATCGTATTTCTGATACCCGCGCTCCACAAATCATCGGGATTATTTGAACGCACCCTGCCTTTCCGGTCAATATAATAATCGGCAGGCTTCAAATTTATCCCTTGCGGCTGTTCAGGCGTTATCGCTAAATCAGTTCCGCAACTGCGGCAAAATTTTCCGTCGTCCGGGTTTTGTGTTCCACATTTTTGGCAAAACATAATTTTTTAAGTTCAAGGTTCAAAGTTCAAGGTTTAGCCGGTTTCTAACTTTGAACCTTGAACTTTGAACTCGTTGTCTGACTGCTTCAAAAAGTATAACGCCGCAGGCGACAGAAACGTTCAAAGATTCAATTTGTCCGAGCATTGGGATTTTTACCAGAACATCGCATTTTTCCGCAACTAAGCGATGCAATCCTCGCCCTTCGCCGCCCAAAACAAGCACCGATGCGCGCTTCCAATCCCAATCCGTATAACTCGATTCAGCTTCCGCGCTTGTCCCGACAACCCAGATATTATTTTCTTTTAGCCGGTCAATCAAGCGATTGATGTTGGCGACTTTCGCCACTTTAACATATTCGGTCGCGCCCGCCGAAGATTTGGCGACCGTTTCGGTCAAACCGACGGCGCGCCGTTCTGGAATAAAAACGCCGTCGGCGCCCGCGCATTCCACGGTTCGGAGAATCGCGCCCAAATTTCGCGGGTCTTCAACGCCGTCGAGCAGAACTGTCAAAGAGTTTTGTTTATTTACGATTTCGTCAAAAAGTTTATCGGCATCCGCATAATCCGCCGCCGCGACAAAAGCGACGACGCCTTGGTGGTTCGCGCCTTCTTCGACCAATTTCATTAAATTACCGCGCGGAACTTTTTCAAAGCGAATACTATTCGTCTTCGCCAAATCTAAAATTTCGTGCAACCGTTTTTCGTGCGCGCCTTCGGCAATTAAAATTTTTTCGATGCGCCGATTTCCTGCGCGTAACATTTCTAAAACGGGCAGAACGCCGAAGATTATTGGCGAGTTGTGAGTTGTCAGTTGTGAGTTTGGTTTTCGGTTTTCACTCTTCTGTCTCCTTAGTTCTTCCGTCTTTAACTGTTTCTCTTGAACTTTGAACTTTGAACTTTGAACTTTGAACTTTTTCATAAAAGATGCCTTTGCAGGCGCGAGTATTTTGTAAACTGTGCGGAATTGTTGATTGTCGTTATATTTTCGCGGTTGAAGCGCGCAAATTTTTCGCGCTTCAAACCTTTTGAATCGGTTCTTTCTTCGACTTCCCAGACGCTTGCTAAATACGGGCGAATTTGCAGGTAGTCTGCGACAAGTTTTACCTTTGGAGAGCGCGCCGCCAGAATCTTAACTAGCCTGCGGATATTTTCGGCAACAAGAAGAGTTTTTTCAGCGCCTAGACAGGAAAAATCAAAACCGTTCTGTTCAATGCGATAACCGATTTCATCCTTTTGGCTGTAAATATCAATTAAAATCTCGTCCGAAGCGGTTTCATTCGTTTGGAGAAGTTTGTTTTCACCCTTTTTTTTGTGTTCTTCCGTCAAGGAAATTTTCCGCGTAAAAATTGCTCCCATTACAATCAAACTCAAATCTTCCCAATTGATTTCGGCAATTTCATCAGCGTTAAAAAATATCAAAACCAGCTTGTCGTCCCAAAAATCAATTGCGCGCAAACGACGCGGCAATTTTTCAATTCTTAAATCGTCGTCGCTTATAATTTTCGTTTCAACTCTGAGTTTACTCAAGCGCTGCTGAATAATTTCAGCCTCTTTTTCCGTTTCGACACGCGCTAAAGGCAAAGGCTTTTTTGACCGGACTGTTTTTTGAAGCCATACTTTTTCAGTTTTCAGGAGCGACGCAATTTCTTCAAATCCCGATTCGTTCAAGTTATTTGAATCAGGCAAAAATATCAAGTTAAAACCTTTTTCCCATGCTTCGAGTTTCCGCAAATTTGGTTTTAGAAATTTGCTTTGCGCTTCGGAAACGGAAAGCGGAGCGCCGCAGTATAAACATTCCAGTCGCGTCGGCGGATTCTGCCGCGCGCATTTGTGGCAAACTGTCAGCTCGTCCGGCTTGAACGCCGGATTTTCCGCCTGCAATGGCAAATCCTTAAGCCACTCGTCCGAATTTATTTCTTCCGGCTTTTTTTCCATAGTTTTTGATTATACGATGAAAAGCGGTTATTCTTAATTTGTCTCGCCTGACCGATTTGTCTGGCGAAAGACACACTATAAAAACTTATTATAATTATTATTTAGCAATTGTCTTTTTTGGACGACGGAAATAATTTCAGCCATTTTTGCACCAATATTTTTGCGAAACACTAAATCCAAACGATTAAAAATCGCGCGTCAATCGAAAATTATACATTGATTTGCGGTGAAATTTTTCGGAATTTTTAGCCTTCGCCGAAACAAAATTTTAAGTCCGTCTTTTCGCCATTGTCAATTGCTGTTTGTCCTGAAAATTTTTTAGTATAGAAGGTTTAACAAATGCAGTTTGATATGGCGACCAACTCGTCCTGGCAGTTTGGACATCGCGGGCGCGTCGCGGTTTTTATTGACGGCAACAATCTTTTTCACGCTGCCCGTTTTCATAATATAGACATTGATTACAACAAACTCCTGCGCCTTCTTCTCGGCGACGGAAGGCTGCTTCGCGCTTTTTTCTATACCGGAGTTGACGCGGGCGCTGAACGCCAGCAAGGTTTCTTGCTGTGGATGCGTAGAAACGGTTTTCGCGTCGTGCAAAAGGAATTGAAAACTTTTTACGACGGCACGCGCAAAGCAAATCTTGACGTTGAAATCGCGGTTGATATGCTTTCGCTGGCGGGAAGATATGATACGGCAGTTCTTGTTTCGGGCGACGAAGATTTTGTTTACGCTCTAAATGCCGTAGCTTATAAAGGATGCCGCGTAGAAGTTGCCGGTTTTCGCTCGAACACCGCGCCGCGCCTTATTGATGTTGCCGATTTTTTTATTGATTTAGGCGATATTGCCGAACTCGTCCGCAAAGATATTTCGCAAGGCGAAAGCTATGATGTTCCGTCGTTTGTGCCGCCTGAAGAATTGCCGCCGGATTTGCTGCATCAGAACGGAGCGGAAAATTTCCCGCAATCTTCCGACAAAATTCGCTTTGAGCCGAATTACTCGGAAGACGAAACGGAAGAAAATTTTTCAGATTTAGTCCGCGTCAGAGACGAAAGATGAAACTTTTTACTATTGACGAAGCAAACGAACTGTTGCCTTCGGTGCGCTTGAAGCTCGAAAATATGAAGGCGCAGTATGAAATTCTCGCTTCTCTCCGTGAAACGGTAAAAGCGGCGGCAAGCGCAGCGGCGCACGGCGGAGGCGGAATGAGCAGCGGCTCGATTTATGTCAAATCGCTTTATGAAGTCGGAAGAGTAACGACCGAACTTCACGAGTTGGGAATTCAGCTAAAAGATTATTCGCGCGGTTTGATTGATTTTCCGTGTTTGAGAAACGGGCGCGTCGTTCTACTCTGCTGGCAGCTCGGTGAAGGCGACCGAATCGAATGGTGGCACGATTTGGAAGCCGGTTTCGCCGGAAGACAACCCTTATGATTGAGGAATCTCTTATTTTCCTTAAATTTACTGTTGACGGGTTAAAGTAAATTCTGATACTATTTGCACAGTTTGTTACATATCGCTATTTTCCCTAAAATCCTGCAGTTTTTCTAATTCTTTCAAAATTATGAATTGTCCCGTTTGCAATAGAAATAACGCTTTTAATTTATCAATTTGCCCGAGTTGCGGCGCAATGATGAACGATTCAGTGCGCGAAGAATTATTATCGAAAGTCTCTATTTCAAAGCCATTAAAGATTGAAAAAACCGAAATGAAAGAAAATTATCCGGCGTCGGTCAAACTTAAACTACCGGCTACCGTGAAGGAAGAAACCAATTCGTCCAATCCTGCCGCAGTCGCTCGTCAAAAACCTGTTGCTGCCAAATCGGATACGGAAAATATCGCTTCAAAGTCGACCAGCCCGACGTTGGTCGAGTTTCACAGCAAAAATTCGGCAGTGCCGGAATGGCGCGTGCATCTGCAAAATGCGGTTCGCCAACGTCACGAACGCGGAAATCAAGAATTGCCGAATGCCGCCGCGACTGTCGCCGCCGTTGCCGCCGCGCCGCGCAAAACAAAACTTGCAACACGCGGGGCAAACGCTCTGAAAGCTGAAGCGGTTGAAGAAAAAAGACACGCGCGCGTGAAAAATCCGACTTTGAGCAGCGCGCTCGAACGGATTGAAAAATCGCGTCAAAAATTTCTCGTCGAAGAAGTAGAGGAGTTGTCCATTGCGCCCGTTGTCGCCCCGCCGCGTCCCGCAAATAAAAATTTCCCCTTTTATATCGCGTCCAAAAAGGTGGAAACTACGCCGCCTAATGTTGCCGAACCCAATGAGCCGACTAATTTGACGGGTAAGCCGAAACTTGCCGTTACGGTTTCTCGAACGGAAAGCGGTGATTTGGACACAAACAAACTGCCGCCTTTGGCGGAAAAAATTTCAAAGAGCTTCAACAAAGCGCCGGAAAATTTACCGAAAGTTGAAGGAAGAGGGAAAAACGAAACCAAACCTGTCGAAAATGAAGAATTGGCGCTAACAGAAGGAGCGGAAAATCAAGAAGAATTTGAAGATTTTGCACCCGTCGCCTTGCGCTTTAACGCCGGATTTTTCGATTTAATTATCGGCACTTTTCTGAGTTTGTTTCTGCTTTCGCCCTTTATGCTGACCGGCGGTGATTGGTTTACATTTACCGGACTGCTGGCTTTTTTGGCGACTTGTTCGATAGTAATGTTTACATATCTGACGACGACAATCGGCTTTTACGGCAGAACTTTCGGAATGCGTATCTTCTCGCTCGAAGTCATCGACATTGAAGGCGAAAACTATCCGACGCTGCATCAAGCGGCAGTCAGTTCGGCAGTTTATCTTTTGTCGCTGGCGCTCGGCGGCATCGGATTTCTAACCTTGCCTTTTAATGAAGAAAGACGCGCCGTTCACGATTTAGTTTCGGGAACAATCGTCGTTAAGGAAAGCTAACAGGTTCGAGATTCAAAGTTCAAGGTTGTAATTTTGAATTTGAACCTTGAACTTTGAATCGTGAACGAAAAAACTTTAGAAAAAATTAGTGCCGAATTCGCGTCTGTTTTAACCGGACAAAAGTTCGGCAAAATTTTTACACTCGCGCGCTTTCGCCTTGCAATAGATTTTCGCCTGACTGATTCAGATTACTTATTCATCAGCGTCGAGCCTTCCGAGCCGCGCATTTATCTGATAAAACGCCGCCTTCGTGATTTGGAAAAACAATCAATCAATCCGACTTCGTTCGTCTTGTGCTTGCGAAAAAGATTGGCGAACGCCGTCTTAGAAACGGTTGAAAAAGTTGAGAGCGAACGCATTCTCAACTTTTATTTTCTTGCTCGGAACGAAATCGGACGCGCGGAAAATTACACGCTCGTCGCGCAACTTACCGGACGCTCGGCAAATCTTTTCCTGCTCGACGCAAATGATTTTATTCTCGACGCCGTGCGCGAAACTTTCGGCAACGGGCAGGAAATTGCGAGCAAATACGCACCGCCTTCAACTCAAACTATAGAGCCGCGCAAAAATGAAAATTTAGAAAGTTTTCCGCAAGGCAAATTCAAAACATTGTCTGAAGCCGTTGACGCGGGCTTTTTGGAAAAGGAAGCCGAAAAAGTTTTTCGCGCAAAAGCTCAGGCGGCGCAAAGCAAATTGAAACAGGAAATACAAAAGCGCGAAAAACTAATCAAAAAACTTGAAAAAGACCTTGAAAATCACGGCGACGCGCAAAACTGGAAACGCTTGGGCGATTTGCTTCTGGCAAATTTGATGAATGCAAAACGCACGGGCGACAAAGTTTTCGTAACAGATTTTTATGATGAGAACACGCCGACGATTGAAATAGAAGTTGAAGAAAATATTCCGCTTTCCCAGGCGGCTGAGAAGTTTTTCAGGCGTTACACAAAAGCCAGAAACGCGCTCGAAGAAATTTCACAACGCCTGACAGTTTCGGAAAACGAACTCACAAATTTGCGATTGCAAAAAGAACGTCTCGATAATGCCGTAGATGAAAAAGATGAAAGCGTTTTAGCCGAATTCGTCGAAGCGAAACCGGAAAAACTCGCGGTTAAAATTAAAGAAAGACAAGCCGAAAATTTTACCGGCGCGCGGCGTTATAAATCTTCTGACGGCTTTGAAATCCTTGTCGGAAAGGCATCAAAAGACAATGATTTTTTGACGTTTCGCGTAGCAAAATCAGCGGATTTATGGATGCATGCGGCTGATTATCCCGGCTCGCACGTCGTCGTCAGAAATCCGAATCGTCAGGAAATTCCGCCGAAAACTTTACTCGAAGCAGCTCAAATCGCCGCCTTTTTCAGCCAAGCGAAAACGCAAGCGAAAGTCGCCGTTCATTACACGCCGAAAAAATTTGTCAATAAACCAAAAGGCGCAAGCGCGGGACTTGTCAGCTTGTCGAGCTTTAAGACGATTCTTGTCGAGCCGAAGGTTTTTGAAAGTAAAACTTAAAATGCTGATTGACCCAACTTTTAACTGCCGACATATCTGGCATAAATCGAGCGTGCCGTCGAAACGTCGTCAGTTCCGCGAATAATTGCGCGGGCGTCACGAAAAATCGTCAGTTCGCAGCCATCGACAGTCAGCCGAATTAAATATTCATTTTGCTTTATGTCGGCAATTTTATTTAAATTGAGCGCAAGTTCCGGCAAATCAATCAACGTCGGCGTCGGCGGCAAAATCTGCACGGCGTCGCGCCCGCACAGCGTTGTAAATAGCTCGCCGATTTCGCTTTCTAGGAAAGTAAAATTTTCCTTTCCGCACGTTTCGCAATCGGGATTCGGACGAAAGAGTTTAATTTTGCGCCAATCATTTTCCCAAATATCAATTTGCATTAAACTCCGGTGCAGTTTGGTAAAGCTCTCCGTAAGAATCTTTAATGCTTCGGCGATTTGAACAGCCGAAACCGTTGAAATAATCGGCATAATCACGCCAGCCATATCACAGGTCGGCGCGCTTGCCGCATTCGGCATTTCCTCGAAAATGCAGCGCAAACACGGCGTTTGGTGTGGAATAATTGTCATCGTCGCGCCGTAGCCGGAGACCGCCGCGCCGTAAATCCAAGTTTTTTTGTGTTTGACGCAGGCGTCGTTAACCAGATAACGGGTTTGAAAATTATCCGTTCCGTCTAAAATCAAATCACAGCCTTTAATTAAATCTTCAATATTTGAACGGTTGACATCGGCGACGATGGCTTCAATTTTGATGTCGGAATTAATTTCCGCAATGCGTTTTTCGGCGGCAACCGCTTTCGGAAGGCGCTCTTTTGCATCAGTTTCACTAAATAAAGTCTGACGTTGCAGATTTGTAAATTCGACAAAATCTCTATCAACGATGCGAATTTTACCGACGCCCGCGCGCGCCAGCATTTCCGCGTGCGAAGCGCCGAGCGCGCCGCAGCCGACGAGCAAAACTTTCGATTCAAGAAGTTTTGCTTGACCCGCCGCGCCAATTTCGCCGAATAAAATCTGTCTGCTGTAACGTTCATTCATATAAATTTAGAATACAAAATTAAAAAATCCGTTTATAATTTTTCATTTTATATTTTTAATTTTCCATTTTCTTCAAAACTGCCTCGCTCATTTCTCTAATAGGCGCAGTGCTTCCTGTCCAGATTTCAAATTGTTTTGCGCCTTGTGCAATGAGCATTGCCAGTCCTCCGATTGTCGGAACACTCGCTTTTTGCGCTTCTTTTATAAATTTTGTCTCAAACGGATTGTAAATTAAATCATAAACAAGTTTGACGCCTTTAACCTGCGCGGTAGTTGCGGGCGTTTCCGCTTCAAGTTCACCTTTTGTTCCAAGCGGTGTTGCATTTACAACAATATCGTAAGTGCTAAGTGCTAAATGCGGAGTGCTGAGTTTCTGTAGTTGGACCTCGAATTCTTCGGCTAAAAAAATTGCCTTTTCAATATTTCTAGCAAAGATGGTAGCGACTGCGCCTCGCTTTTTCAGCGCGTAAACCGCCGCACGCGCCGCGCCGCCGTTTCCCAATATAGCGACTTTGGCATTTTGTAAATCGCCGTAAGCTGTTTTAAGAGGTTCGATAAATCCGTCTGCATCTGTGTTATATCCGAAGAGTTTTCCGTTTTCGATTCGGACGGTATTGACCGCGCCAATTTTTTGTGCCGTTTCGTCAATTTCATCCAAATATTTGATAATTGTTTGTTTGTGCGGAATCGTAATGGAAAAACCTTTCAAGTTCCAATCGATTTCGCGCGTTTCCGGTCTGACCATTCTTTTGATAAATGCGTCCAGATTTTTGACTTCAAATGGAATATAAACGGCGTTCAAATTGTGAAACTTAAACGCGGCATTGTGCATAAAAGGCGAAAGCGAATGCTTCACAGGATTTCCGACGATGCCGTAAATTTCCGTCTGCTCGTCCAATTCTTTAACGCGGTAAACATCAATCATTTCCCGCGCCGTTATTTGTCCGGCAGCAGTTTCTTTGCCCGCGTCGAGCGAAGCGTAAGTCAACGGCGCGCCGCTGGCAAGTACTAAAATGCGCGTCCATTTTCCGGCTTCGCCCATGGCAATTGGAATGAGTTGTTTGTTTTCAATTCTAGCTTTTTCCAACAATTTCCAAACGGCAAGCGAATCCGTAATGTCGCCGGTTTTGACAGCAATTTTTAGAATATTGGCGTTAGTAATGTTTATTAATGCTTCATAAGTCGCCTGTAAATTGTCGTCAGCACCGGAAAAATCGTGAAACGAAACAATTGATTTGGTCGATTTCAGGTTTAGAATCGCGTGCAATTCAAACTCGAAATCGGCGTAGAGATTTTTGCGTTTGTTGTGGTAGAAAAACGCTTCCCAAAATTTGATTCGCTCGTGCAAAGTTAGTCGGCGTTTTCCGCCTTGTTCGGTCGGACGGAACGTAATGATAAAAGGCTTTTCGCAATTCGTTTCTGAAATTTTCTGCAAAGCTAAACTTAATTGACTTTCACTCAAACAATCAAAGCGCAATTCAATAATGTCTGCCAATTCTTCAGCACGTTTGATGTTTTTGATAAACTCGTTTGCCGTTTGAGCGCAAACCGAAACGCAGATTTTCCCGTTGTTCATTATGATAAATTTTTTGTTTGCGACAGCGGAAAAATTGCCGCAACTAAAAGAGTGATAACGCCGAAAGCAGCGCAGGTTACAAGAATCGTCTCGCCGCCGTGTTTGACAGCGATTGCCGTTAAAGCCCACGCAACTGCTATAGCGTATGCGGCAATTGAAAGTTTGAGCCGAATTACAATACCCAAAATTGTCGCCGCAACGATAAGAAGCGATGCCAAAGCAGTGTTTACAGAATCCGATGTTTTTACGCCCGAAGAAGCAAGTGCAAGAGTAAAATTCAAAATTGTCGCAACCGTTACCCAACCGAAATACAAACCGAAAGGAACGCGCGCAACCCAAGTTTCGGCGGCGTCTTGTTTATTTTGCAGATGTGCATTTATCAAAGCGAGCGTGCCGAGAAGAATGAAAATTATGCCGAGAGCCGCCCAAAGCATTTCGTGATGCCAAAAATATATCCAAGCGCAGTTTGCCGCGCAATTTATAATATAAAGCGTGCGAATACGGGAAAAACGCGCGTTTTCCGTCTGCGCGGGCAAGGCTTGGTAAACGCTGAAAAATACCAGACCGAGATATATCAAGCTCCAAATTGCAAAAGCATAACCGGCAGGTGTGAGCAGCGACGGATATTTATTTGAAATATCGGCGGGTGTTTTGCCGTTAATAAACCCGTTAGCGGCTAAATAATTAACAAAAATAACAATAAAAGTGGCGAGAACGACGAGAAATTGCTTGATGCGCTCCGGTGTTAGATTTATTTTCGCGGTCATTTTAAAATGATTATAAACTTTTCGAGTAAATCTTTACCAAACACTTTCAGCAATTTTCCTCGCATTAATAAATAAAATGCCGGATTTACTAAAATCGTCGGAGGTTTTTCACGATTTAGTATAAAATTAACGGAAAACGTCAGGCGCTCGAAACGTATCAAACTACGCGAAGGTTGTTTTTGGGCAATATTTTATAATTAAACAATAACAGGCATTTATGGCATTGTTATTGCCTATAAAAAAACGGCGTAACCTTTTATCTTTCCCTTATGCCGAAAGATTTGTAAAGTGTGAGGAAAAATCACAATGAGAGCCTTAAAACAATTAGTATTAGTTGCCGCTTTTATATTTTGTATTTCGATGTCGGCATCGGCGCAAAACAATGACGGCAAAAAAACGCCGCCAAAAGACGGACAACCGCCGGTTGTCGTTGTTAAAGGCAAAGACAACAGAGAAAAACCAAAGGAAGATAAAAATCGCGGTAATGACAATCGGGGCAAAAAGCCGCAGGCGTTTCTTTTGAAAACAGATGATGAAACAGAAATAAGTTCTGTGTAAATTAAATAATTTGATTAACGATAAAAGGCGGTCTGAAATTTCAGACCGCCTTTTTTATTTTGCATATCCAGTAAAAGATATGAACTTTCCCTGCGGGCGTTTCTTACTTTCAAAATTGAGGATTCGACAAACACCGTTTCGATGAGCGACCAAATTAAAAACCACATTACTCTCGACCTGTCTTTACACTTCTATATTAAAGATTAAAGCTACAGTTAGTAACTTGAATTAAATAAGCCTTAAAGAAATTTTTCTCAACAATCAAAGTTTTTGAGATTGTTTTTTTGGATTTAATTTAGCCGTATGGATAATCAGTTGCCGATAAACCTTGACGCTCGGATCGGGCGTCAGCTTAAAGGTAAACGGAGAATTTGGCTTGGTGTAAAGTATTGAGAGGCATTGCAGAAAGACATTTTCCGCATCCTTTGGCGTTTGCATATTTGCTTGGCTGATAATATCGGCTATTGCTTTTCCTTCTTGCAGAGAGCGTTTCCAATTGTTTGCTTCATAAATTTTTCGCACTTCTTCGATGTCTTTCGGGTTTTGATATTCAAGAATTGCTAGGGCGTAATCTATCGAAGCGCCTTGACCCTGAGCGTCGGCTTTCCCCCGATATTTTCGGGCTTCTCTGGCGATGTCTCCGGCTAAATCATTTGCGTCGTATAAACCGAATTTTATCATATCGGCTTTGAAGATTCGGTGTTCAATCATGCTAGCCAAAGAATTGACGTTATCCTGCTCAACGTCCTGCGCCAAACCTTTCGCGGTTTTAATCGTCGGGGAAAATAAAAATGTCGGATAGCCACCCGCGCGCAGGCGCATATGGAGAAGCTCGTGGGCGATGACGGCTTCGAGCTTTTTCGGATTACCTGCGAGGCTCGTATCAACTTGAATCACCGCCTGACCGCCATTTGAGATTCGGCTCGAACCAAGAGTAAATTCTTCTTCGTCAATAAACTCAGCGTAAATCTCCATGCCTGTTTTCTTTTCTATTTCTTTAACAAGGGCTTGAACTTCAGGACGCAGCTTAATGCCCAAAAACAAATCGTCCGATTGAGCAAAGACGTTCGCGCCGCCGAATAAGAATAAAAAGACTAATGTTAGTTGAATAAATTTCATTAAAACTTTCTTTAACTTCCGAAATCAACAGCTTTCAGCTTGCGGATTTTTTCGCCCGCGATGATATAGATATAATTTTGCTTGTCAACTGCCATCGCCTTTAGGAAATCTGACCCGTCAATGTTAATTCGTTTAAGTTCGTTGCCCGCACCAGAAAAAACGATGATGTCGCCGGTGTCTCGCGCGTTTTCGTTCAAAATATAAATGCGGCTTTGATTGTCGGTTAAAATCGACAACGGCATCAGTCCAATTGCAAACTTGTTAACGAATTTCCCCTGCGGCGTAAAATGAAACGTCATCAAATCTTCGTCGTTGTAATCGTGTTCGCCGTAAATAGCGCCGAGAGCATAGACCGAGTAAATATCGCCTTTGCCGTCAACCGCTAGCTTAATGGCTTCGGACGCAATGTCGGCATCGGCGGCTTTGCTATGAATTCCGACAAAACGATTGATAATGACTCTGCCCTTTGTCTGCACAAATTCTTCATTCTGGGTATTTTCGGCGACATACATCATTCCGTCGTCGTCGCGCAAAATGAAATCGTCAATGTAATGCCTTTTGCTGTCGGTTAAAACGTGTTTCTGCTCGCCCGTTTGACCATCGTAAATAACAATGTCACCACCGATTAAAACATAAACATTTCCGTCCGCATCAGCGGCGAGTTTATTGATGGCTTCTTTTTTACTATCGCCCTTTACGTTCCAGAGATTTAAAAACTTTCCGCTTGCGTCGAATCGCTGAACGCGCAAAGTCGAGTCCGAAACATAAATGTTTCCGTCTTTATCAACGGTGATCTCGTTCGGATTATCAAATAATCCGGTGCTCGTTCCTTTACCGCCGAATTCGAGCATGATATTAGTTTCTTTGACTTTTGCTGAAACGGTTGGAGCGGCATAAGGCGTGGACTTCGGCAGGGTTATTACAGAACGTGGTTTAGATTGAGAGATAACTGCAATGAAAATAACAAAGCCAATTCCGAAAATCGAAATTATTGCTATAACTATTGGCGGAAAGGGGTTTTTAAGTGGTCGGCTTTCTTCAAAAGGAATTTCCTGGTCAATCGGATAGCCGAACTCGTTAATCAATTTGGGTTTGTATACTGCCTTTTGCGGCGGCACAGTTTCATCCGTTGCCTTTTGCAGTGGCATAGTTTCATCCGCGAGCAAAACTCGGGCGCCGCAGTAGTCGCATTGCACAATCGCTTGTCGTTCGGAAACCTTACTAATTAAACTTCCACATTGCGGGCAGGTAACGGCTTTCATTAATTTATTACTATCCTTATTTAGAATAAATTAAGACGATTTGCGCAGAAACATTTTGCCGCTTTCTTATATTCGGTTATTGGTAGAAAGTGAAATTATTGGGATGAATTTAGCGGTGAATCTAAAGAGGAATTTAATTTGTTAGCCGCTTCACCCGACTTCCCAAAAATATATTCCCACAGCCTTTACACTTGGTCTTTCCCATAC
>JALYZF010000153.1 GCA_030948995.1 Acidobacteriota bacterium | reverse complement strand
GTCTTAAAGGCTGGCGCAAGCGCAGAATCGCGCGCCGTCGCCCGTGAACATTCCGACGAAATTATCAAGGAAGACGACTCGGCACTGCAAGGCGGCAAAATCATCTCAATCGGTTTTCTGATGGGCTTTTTGTATAACGTGCTGATGCAGGTTTTCTCCCTTTGGAAAGGCGAGCCGGGCAAGGAATTTCCCGACAACACTTTGAAAGGCGGCTCGATTGCGCTCGAAAGCAACCCCGCGCTTCTCGGCGTCGGCTACATCATCGGACCGTATATCGCCGGAATTATGATGGGCGGCGGCGTGTTATCGTATCTGGTTTTGATTCCGATGGTCAAATATTTCGGTTCTGGTTTAACGTCGCCGCTCGCGCCGGAGTTGACGAATACAATCGCCACGATGACGCCCGGTCAAATTCGCGGCGCGTATATTTTATACATTGGCGCAGGCGCGGTCGCGGCAGGCGGAATGATTTCACTGGCACGTTCGCTGCCAACGATTTGGAGCGGTTTGAAATCAGGTTTAGCCGATTTGCGCGGCGGCGGAATGGACGCGAGCGGTGCCAGTCTGCCGCGCACCGACCAGGATATTTCGATGAAATGGGTCATCGTCGGCGTTATCGCTCTGCTCGCGGCGATTATGCTTGTGCCGCAGCTTGGGCTTAGCGTTTTCTCGAATCCGATTGTTTCATTTTTAGGCGCGCTTTTGATTATCATTCTCGGCTTCTTATTCGTAACCGTATCCTCGCGCTTGACGGGCGAAGTCGGGTCGTCGTCGAATCCTATTTCGGGAATGACGGTTGCGACTTTGCTGATAACTTGTCTTGTGTTTTTACTTCTTGACTGGACGCGCCCTGACCCGTATTTCGTTACGGCTCTGTCAATTGGCGGAATCGTCTGCATCGCCGCCTCGAACGGCGGCACGACTTCGCAGGATTTGAAAACCGGCTTTCTCGTCGGCTCGACACCGCGCCGCCAGCAGATTGCGATTCTCGTCGGCGCGCTCGGCTCGGCTCTCGTTTTAGGACCTTTGCTTCTGCTTTTGAACAACAACGAGACGTATTATCAAAAAGTCGATGCGTCATCGCCGATTGCAAACGTGCGCGTAACCGAAGACAAACTCTTTCGCCAAAACGGACAGCTTCAAGCCGAAAAAGTCGCAAGCGGAAAATACGCGGGCGTCGACACGGCGACATATCGCGTCTGGCAAAATACAGACCCGCAAGCCGGACAAGTCGGAAAATATTTCATCGACACGCAGGGAAAACCCGTCTATTTCGTTGACCCGGGAATTAACGGCATCATCAAAACAAACGAAGAAGGCAAGAAATTGACGCGCTATGACGCGCCGAAAGCTATTTTGATGAGCTACATCATCAAGGGCATTTTGAGCCAGCAGCTACCTTGGGGCTTAGTTCTCTTGGGCGTGATGATTGCGATTGTGCTTGAGCTTGCGGGCGTTCCGTCGCTAGCCTTCGCCGTCGGTTTATATTTGCCGCTTTCCACTTCGTCGCCGATTTTCGTCGGCGGCTTGGTGCGTCTGGCGGTGGATAAATACTTGAAACGCAAACTTGCCAGAGAAAACTTAACCGAAGCACAATTCGTCGCCGAAACCGACAAATCAAACGGCGTTCTGCTCGCATCCGGCTATATCGCGGGCGGCGCAATCGCCGGAATATTGGTGGCGATTTTCGCCGTTGTGCCGTTTTTGAAAAATCTGCAAAATAATTTCGGTGAATGGGCTGGCGGAACATTAGCAAAAAGCGCCGCTACTTGGTTAGCTCAAAACAGACCGGAAGGCGTAAATTACGATTGGTTTTTAAATGCATCGGAAAGCACAAGAAACTTTTTGGAAAAAGGCAATCCGTTCACAGCCGGAGGTAATTCCGATTGGCTCGGAATGATTCCGTTCTGGATTCTGGCGCTGATTTTGTACTATGTCGGGCGCGAGTTATGGCTAACCGGAAAAACCGATAACAGATAATGTTTTTAACAAAATTTACAAATGTGAAAAATTTTGTTTTACATTTTTTATGCACAGTGCGTATAATACAAAATGCGTGCTGTGCATTTTCTATTGCATAATTTCCCAGATTTTCACGCATCTTTCAGCTTGATACCGTCAATCTTGGAGAGAGAAATTGATGTCCGGTAAAGTTTTCCCAATAAAAAACCGTCTGCACATTTCCTTTTTATTTATAATTTTTTCAGTTTTGCTCAGCGCCGGATGCGCGGTCGAAGCGGCAAAAACCACCGAAGAAAAAGCATCCGAAAAAACCGCCGCCGCAGCAAAAGACGCCATCGCGCAAAATAAAATAACGATTAAAGCCGATTCGCCAGCCGATACGGTTCGCGTTTTTTACAAAGATTTGCGCGAAGGGAAATTCCGCGACGCATTGTTTTTGACTAATCTGCGTCCGGCAATCGAAGGCTTAACCGACGCCGAACTCAAGGATTTGCAGGTGGATTTTGCTAATCTAGCCAAAAATATTCCAGCCGAAGTTGAAATCAACGGCGAGATAATCTCCGGCAGCGACGCGACCGTAACGGCGAAACTTCCCGACAACGACACGGGCAAAATCGCTTTGCAAGAAATCAAACTGCGGCGCGCCGGTGATGTTTGGGTGATTTCGACGGTTGACGACGAAGCCGAAAAGGTTATTCGGCGTGAAGGCAAAAATTATTTCTTTAATCTTAAAATCGAAGTCCACGAGCGTGAAGCCAAAAAAATGCTCGAACGTATTGCCAAAGCCGAATTGGTTTTTGCAGCGCAAAACGGCGGGCAATACGGCGACGTTCGCGCGCTTGTGGAAAAAGGCTTGCTACCGGACGACGCTCTCACGTCAGATTCGACCGGATATAATTACAGCGTAATGCTTGCTGCCGACGAACGAAAATATTCGGCGCACGCTGTGCCTGCCGTTTACGGAAAAACCGGCAAACTCTCATTTGGTTTTGAAGTCGAAAACAACCGAACTTCTTCGCTCTTTAGCGAAGATACAAAGGGACAACCGCTTAACCGGCGCGGAAAGTCGTAAAGTTGGCGAAAGAGTCGAAGCCCTCGAAAATTTATAAAACGAGGCTTTTCAGCTAGGCGAGAATAATCGAAACTGACGGGACGAATAATGCAATGTTACGAAAATTAATCGCAAAAATAAACAAAACCGTTGCAGAGCGACGTGCCGCGCCGCGTCATAGTTTCAAAATTCCGATTAAAATTTGGTTTGAATCGATTCACAAAACAGAAAATCCGAACGCGACAAACGGCAGCCTGACGGCTTGGGGCGAAACAAGGGATTTGAGTTTGTCGGGTATCGGTTTTTATGTTCCTTCGATTCGGATACAGGAAAATTATCTGGTCGGCGAAAGTCGCCCGCTCAACGTCGAACTCGATTTGCCGGGCGGAAAACTGCAAATGCAAGTCATCGGGCGCAGATACGAGCAAAGCGGCGAGCATTTATCGGCATCCAGATATTTAATCGGTGCAAGCATTTCGGAAATATCGCCGGAGAATTTTGAAATTTATAAACAGTTTTTGCTCAGCGGCAAAATGAGCGCTGTGAAAGCGGGAAGTTTTGAACTGAAAATTGAAAAGGTTGACTAAGAAAATGTAAGACGAAAAACGGAAGATGAAGAAAGATTTTAATTTTCCGTTTTCCATTTTCAATTTTTTGAACAATATTTTGAGCGCAGGGAAAAACCTTGCGCTTTTTGTTTTTTGCGGCTCGCGTGTGATTTAATTTTTTGTATGAAAGAAACGGTCGGAATTGGAATTATCGGAACTGGTTTTGCGCGCCGCGTGCAGATTCCCGCATTTTTAGCGTGCGATGGCGCGCGCATTGTCTCGGTTGCGAGCGGGCATCTCGAAAACGCGCGAGCGGCGGCGCAGGAATTTAATATCAAACATTTTACGGACAGTTGGCGCGAAACCGTCGAACGCGACGATGTTAATTTGGTCTGTATTACAA
>JALYZF010000149.1 GCA_030948995.1 Acidobacteriota bacterium | reverse complement strand
TTGATAAGTTGTTTCGTTGTCGTCAAAGCGCTAACGCGCGAATTGTTTAAATCTTCGCCGCTATTTTTCTTCTGCGAAACTTTCAACTTCGCTTTTTTCGTTGATTCTGCGGCAATCAATTTCGATTCGGCTTCGAGCGTTTCAGGGCTTTTGACCTTTTCCTGAGCAATATTCGAATTTGAAACGTCCGCGCCTGAAGTCTTATCTTTTATATTTTTGGAAATAGTCGCATCGCCGGTTTGTTCAATTGAAGAAGAATTGTTTGGTAAATTTTTCTTTGGAATTTGATTTTCGGAAACTGTTGGAACAATATTTTGCTCATTGCCAAAATACACGCTGTTAAAAACAACGGCGGCTGAAATTAAAAGAATCAAACCAAGCGGCAAAATGTAGCGCAATACAGGCAAAAATTGCGGTCGGTAATTATTCGGCTTGGCGCTGGCAATCCTCGCTTTAACACGAAAATCAAAATCCTTCGGCGCGTCAACTCTTTTTAAGCTGCCAATCAGCGAGCGGATTTTTTCGTCTTCGGCGCTTAAAATTTCGCCGTCGTTCTTCTTTTCGGTTGAGTTTTTATAATTCATTTCTTCTATCTATTAAAAATAATTCCTTAGCTTTTCTTTCAAAAGACCGCGCGCGCGGCTGATACGCGATTTGGTCGTGCCTAAACCGAGCTGTAAAATCTGCGCGACTTCCTCATAAGTTTTGCCTTCGACATCACGGAGAACAACGGGAGCGCGATATTTTTCCGGCAGCGCCGCGATTGCCCGCGCAATGGTCGCCGCCTGCTCGTTTTCAATTAAATCGTCAACCGCCAGAGGTTTTTCATCGGGCGGCTGAAAATCTTGCGCGTCTTCATTATCGAACTGGAAAAGTCCAGTCAAAGACACGAGCCGCCGACGCTTTCGCTTGCGAATCTCGCTAATCGCCAAATTCGTCGCAATCCGGTAAATATAAGTCGAAAAAGCGTAATCCGTGTGATAGCGGGCGATGGCAAAATACACGCGCACAAAAGTTTCCTGCGCCAAATCGACGGCTTCCTCGTAATCATTCAAAAAGCGATACAAATAATTTGTAATCGGGCTGCGGTAACGACGAACAATTTCGGCAAAAGCCGTTTCATCGCCTTGCTTTGTCGCTTCTATTAACTCGTGGTCGGACAATTTCTCAACTTGCACGGCGGTTTGCAACACCTCCGCACTTCGTTTCTCGAATTTGTCCAAAGCCATACATTCATACGTTTTTACAACATAATCGAATCGAAAACAAAAGCCATACTACATTCGGCAAACACGCGCGGCGGCTCGAAAAGTTGCAGAAACATTATCTAATTGTAAGTGGTGAACCGCGAGTGAAAGAAAATTTCCTTTACTCACCACTTACCATTCACAACTATTCTTACTCTTCCGTCGGTTTAACTGTCAGAATCAGAAAGACTAATTCGTCAGCTTTTGACGTGGACAGATTTCCAACAATTGTCGGTACGTTTACGGGTAAATTAAGTTTTTGCAAATAAAGTCCGACGGCTTCATAATTTACAATCGAATTCAATTTTCCGCTCTGGTCTGTAGAACTAGAAGTTTTCACCGGAACTCTCTGCCCGAATCTGAAACTTTGAATCGAAATCGCATTCTGTCCTTTGGCGTCGGGCAAAGTTACGAGTTGTCCAAGCGTCCATTCTGAAAAAATCGGCGCGTAAACATCTTGGTTAGGTTCATTTGAAACGCCTTTAAATTCCATATTTCCCGTATTTGCGACTCTTTGAAAATAAGTCGAGGACAAACGGTAATTTGAAAATGAATAAGTTGTTTTCAGCTTTTTGACGACCGTGGCAAGCGATTGCGGCACGCTGTCAGATTTGTCGTTCGCCGTATTTGAGGCTGTCAAGACATTTAAAACAACTTCGTAACTTGGTTGTTGTTGATTTTGCCCGAAGGAATTAGCTGCAAAAAGCAGGCTGCCAAGAAATAAAGCGGCGACGGAAAAAATAAATTTCGGCTTGTTCATCAGATTTCTCCTTGTAGAAAATAAAAAAGGCTTGGACGTATCCAAACCCTTTCACTAAGAAGCTGAAATAAAGTTGCAAAATTAAATTTTAGCTGCCCTGAAAAATGTTTTCCTCAACTTTTTGACCGAAAGTAATCGTTTGAACTTCGGTTTCTTCGATTTGCTTGTCGTTTGCCCAGAGAACCGAGCGAAACGGGACGAGCGTGCCTTGCGCGTAATTGTAATCGTAAAATTTGCGGCGATATTTCGTCTCGCCTTCGGCGTATTCGACCATCATCACGCGAAAAGTTTTCGAGCTGATATAAAAGCGCGTTTTCCGCTTTTGCTTATCGGTTACGTCGAGCATATAAAAATCTACACCCAAAATTTTGTCGCGTCCGGCAAGCTGCAAAGTCGAGCCGTTTTCTTTGAAGCGCAACAAGGCTTCGAGACCATGCCAGATTTGATTTTCAAACGCTTTTGAAGCATCTTCGCGAGGGACGAAAACCGCGTCGTTGTAAAGCCCGAAAATTTTATCGTTCGCGTAAATCAAAGCGTATTTCGCGCTCGGAAATTCCTGTTCAAACCGGATTCGTTCTTTATCCAAAGTGTCGGCGCGCATAATCCAGCGTTCGTAATTTGCCTGCTCGGTCTTCCCTTCGGCGTTAACAACACTGATTTTTCCTCGCTCAAGCGTCGTTTTACGAATCTGATTGAGAGTAGCTCTTCCGCCTAAACCGCCGTAAATGACGACGGTCGATTCGGCAATCTGCTCGGCAGTAAAATTTTTTGTCGCGTCAGCCGCTTTTTGCTTGCCGCTCTCCTGCTTTTCCTTTTCGGCTGGCTTTTCGGCTGTCGTTTGAGCGCGAAGCGACGAGACGCCGCCCAATAATAGAAAAGCGAATAATATAAAAAACTTAAATCGCAAAATCACTTATGATTCTCCTCAGGATTTTTTCAGTTGAAATTTGACTCTTGCGGATTGTAGCACAAACTATTAGAATCAGCACATTTTATCCGCTTTTTGACTGATTAGATTGATGACATTCCGCCGGTTTGAGATGCTTGCAATTAGAGGATATGCAAAACTAAAAGCGTATAAATACAAAATTCATTTTTTGTTTACAAAGTTTCAACTACTAAAATTATGAACAGCAAAATTCAAGATTTATTAGAAAAGGCTGCGGCAATCGCAAACGTTTCGAGAGAAGAAATGAGTTCGGTTGCTTGCGCCCGGCGTAACTTTGCGAATGAAGCGGAAGCGGAAAGAGCATTCGACGAATTTCAACGGAAACTTTTTCAGATAAAGAAATGGAACGCGCATTCGGGTTTGTCGAGCTACGAGCTTTTTGACGAAAACGGTAACGTTTGCCGCAGCGAAGCGGCGAAAGTCGGCGATTTTATTCGTATAACCTTAATTGGTTCGGGCAAAAGCGACTGGGTAAAAATCATTCGCATCGACGAACTGCCGGACGAAATTATTTTAACCGTCCAGCCTTCTTACAATCCGACTGAAAATACGCCGGACAAATCGGTTACATCGCATTTTTTTACAGACGAGTCAACCAACAATTTTTGTTTGCAGCGAGCGGGCGAAATTCTAAATTTTTACGTCATCGGACTGGACGAAAAATCAAACACGCAGGACACTAACAATTTGATCGAAACCGCGCGAAACGTAGCGACGGCAAATTTAGGTCATTATTTGGGAATTCAAAAAGGCGAATGGACAACCTTTTGCCAAAACTTTCTTGAAACCGAACAGGAAAAGTAAATTTCAATGCCGCACGTCGCTTTAGTTGAGCCTGAAATTCCGCCGAATACGGGCAATATCGCGCGCTTGTGCGCTGCGACTTTTACCGAATTGCATATTGTCGGCGTCGCGGGATTTCGCCTCGACGAAAAAGCGGTTAAGCGTGCTGGTCTAGATTATTGGGACGAAGTAAAAATTCGCCGGCACGTTGATTTGGAAAACTTATACAATGCCCTTCCCCGCTCGCGGTTTGTTTATTTTACGACTAAAACCGACAAGATTTATACGGAGTTTCAGTTTCAAACGGATGATTGTTTAGTTTTCGGACGAGAAACGCGCGGACTGCCCGAAGACTTGCTAAAAGCAAATTGGGAAAGATGCCTGACGATTCCGATGCCGAACAAAAACGTCCGCAGCCTTAACCTTGCCACATCGGTCGGAATCGTCCTTTTTGAAGCGTTTCGCCAGACGGGTTTTGCCGGCAAAAATCACAGCTAAAAACTTTGCAAAACTTTACATCTTTAAGACTAAAAACTAAAAATTTCAGCATCTTTTCCCCCTGTCTTTTCATCTATATAAATAAGTAAATAACGAGCTAACATTATTATTTTAGAATTATTTACTTAGGAGAATAAGCATATGAAATACATAAGAAATTTATTAATTTTAGCAATTGCAATTTTTGGTTTTTCTACGGTAAATGCACAAGCGCAACAGCAATATTATGCCGTTGGTAAAAATGTTTCGACCGCTGCAATCGAGCGCAAGGTGAGACATGAAATTTTGATGCTTCCTTACTACGGAGTTTTTGATAGCATCGGTTACCGGCTCGAAGGCAACACGGTAGTCTTATCGGGAAAAGTCGTTCAGCCGACAACGAAGAAAGACGCCGGACGAGTTGTTGAAAAAATCGAAGGCGTTTCAAACGTGGTCAATAACATTGAAGTTTTGCCGCTTTCAAATTTTGACGATTCGATTCGCGTCTCGGCTTTGCGAACATTTGCCCGTTCGGGCGGTTTGTATCGCTATTTTCAAGGCGTCAATCCTCCGGTGAGAATTATCGTCGGCAACGGTCATCTCTCGCTTGAAGGTTATATCGCAACCCGCGGCGATTACAATTATCTGAACGTTTTGGCGCACGGCATCCCAGGAGTTTTCAGCGTTGACAACAACCTGATTATCGAAAAGGAAAGACCTTAACGAATCAAAAATTAGCTTTTAATAAAAGACCGGACAAAAGAAAACTTTGTCCGGTCTTTTTGCTTTAAGTAAACTCTCGCTCGCCATTTCAACAAATCTAGCAATCAACCATATAATAAATTTTCGGAAACACGCCTTTAGCGGTTTTCGCGGCAAAGGAAATGAAACAACAAACACTCAGCCGTTTTGCTTGGCTGTCAATTTTAGCGGCAATTTTGACCATCGGTTTTAAGACGACGGCTTACTTTTATACCGGTTCGGTCGGGCTGCTGTCTGATGCGCTCGAATCGCTGATAAATCTCGTCGCGGCAATTTTTGCTTTGACGATGATTAAAATCGCCGCTCAACCGCCGGACGAAGACCATACTTTCGGACACGACAAAGCCGAATATTTTGCAAGCGGCATTGAAGGAACGCTGATTTTTATCGCCGCTCTAAGTATTGCTTATGCCGCCGGCTCGCGCCTTTTGTCGCCGCAGCCTGTTGAAAATATAAGTTTAGGACTGATTATTTCTTCGATTGCCACGATTATAAATTTGCTTGTCGGACGGATTTTAATAAAAGCCGGACGGCAGCAGCATTCGATAATTTTGGAAGCTGACGGACGGCATTTAATGGCGGACGTTTGGACTTCGGTCGGCGTCGTTATAGGCGTTCTTGCCGTTAAATTTACAGGCTGGTTTATTCTCGACCCGATTGTAGCTTTACTTGTCGCCGTCAATATTGTTTGGATTGGGTTTCAATTGATCCGGCGTTCGGTTCTAGGCTTGATGGATACCGTTGTTACGCCGGAAGTTCAACAAAAAATTGTCGAGATTCTCGACCGCTACGTTGCCGAACGAGAAATTGATTATCACGCTCTGCGAACACGGGCGGCGGGCGCGCGAAAATTCATCTCCGTTCACATTCTCGTTCCCGACGAATGGACGGTGCAGCGCGGACACGATTTGGTTGAGGAAATCGAAAACGAGATTCGCGGCGCAGTTTCCGACTCGATTGTTTTCACGCATCTTGAACCGCTCGAAGACCCTATATCTTTCGCCGATTTAGATTTGTTTCGACAAAAATAAATTTCCATCAAGTTGCTTTTTAAACGCGCAAATCATATTCTTACCGTTTGCCTTAGACGCAATTTTTACATCTATGATTAATCGGGAAAATATCAGAAACATTGCCATCATCGCGCACGTTGACCACGGGAAAACGACTTTGGTGGACGCGATGCTCAAACAATCAGGCACATTCCGCGACAACGAAACGGTTGCCGAC
>JALYZF010000136.1 GCA_030948995.1 Acidobacteriota bacterium | reverse complement strand
TCATACTCGCCGGTTTCAAGCCGCAAACTCGCAACATTATCTTTACTCGCAAAAAAACCTTCGCTGACGTAAAGTTTTTTTGCTTGCCAAGGGCGCAAGCCTTCTTGAAGTTGTTCGGGAAACTGCGCGGGGTCTGCGGCTGCTTTATATGCGAGCGGCGTTAGATAACCGGCGAGTTGATGATGCCCGTGACCGTCGGCGGGCGTGCCGGAAAAACGCGAAATTATTACGAGCGGACGTAATTTTCTGATTGCGCGCACCATATCGCCTAAAACTAATTTTTCGCCCCATTTTTCGCTGGCTTCGGCGCGCGTTTTTGAAAATCCGTAATCCATCACCCGCGTGAACATCTGCTGTCCGCCGTCAAGCCGGCGCGCCTGCAGTAATTCCTCCGTGCGAATCACGCCGAGCGGCTCGAAAATCTCTGGACCAATAACATTCTGCCCGCCTTCGCCGCGATTTAAGGCTAGATACACGGTGCGCGCCTGCTCGCCGCGCACCAACCGCGCTATCAGTGCGGAATCTTCGTCGTCCGGGTGCGCGCCCGTGTGCATTGCGCTGGCGGTCGTTTGCAGACGCTTGAGTAATTGAACAAGACCAATTGCGCCGTTGTCATATTCGGCGCGAACCTGCGCGTTTGCTTCCCGCAAAGGTGCAAAGGTGCAAAGAAGAAGCGCAAAAAGCAATTCTACAGCTAAAAAACGATTCAAATTTTGACGCATATTTTTGTTCTTAAAAATTTATGAATTAAAAATAATAAACGAAATTAGTTTTCCGTTAATACTTCACTTGCTTTAGCAAACGGAAACTCGCCGCGTTTATATGAGCGGGCAAAATAAACTATCAACCCGACAACAATCAGCACGGCAGCATATCGGATTTCCTTTTGAAAATTCGGACGCATAAAAAGCACGTATAAAAATCCGACAATTGCGACGAGCGCGGGAAGCGGATACAGCCACATCCGAAACGGACGCGGGAAATCCGGTTTAGTTTGGCGCAAAATTATGACGCCGACGATTTGCGCCAAAAATTGAATGATTATACGAATGACGACGAGCGCAGCAATTACGTCAGCCAGTTTTAGAAAACAAAAAAGCGCAGCGATTCCGCCCATTATCAAAAGCGAAACGTATGGAAAATGATATACAGGATGAATTTTGCGAAATATCTTGAAATAATTTCCGTCGAGCGCCGCCGCATACGGCACGCGCGAATAACCCAAAAGCAGCGAAAACACGGACGAAAACGCCGTCCACATAATCAAAACGGTCGCAATGATTCCCGCCGTGCGCCCGTAGAGTTTTTCCATAAACACGGAAATCACGTAACGCCGAGCGTCCGACGTTGCCGTATCGCCGAACTCGCGCCACGGAATTACGCCCAAAATCGAGATGTTCATCACGATATAAATTACCGCGACAAGAGCAATCGAAAGCATAATCGAGCGCGGAATCGTGCGCTCTGGATTTTTCACCTCGCCTGCAAAAAAACAGACGTTGTAATAACCCCAGTAATCATAAACGGCAACGAGCAGTGCCGCGCCGAGTCCTAGAAAAAAATTAGAATTTAAAACAAAAGCGTCCGGCGGAAAATCAAACGCGATTGCCGGATTGAAATTCGTCAGCCCGGCGAAAATAATCCAGATTATCGTAATTATCACGCCGACCCACAAAAACTTTGAAAACTTTTCGATGACCGTAATTTTCCGGTAAAGCAGAAAAACGCACAGCAGGCAGACGCCGATGGCGACGAATGTTCCGACGGATGCGGCAACGCTCGCCGTCAAATCGCCGAGAAGCGGAATTTGCAATTTAAAATCCTGCGAAAATAAATTTTTGTCTAACTGCGGAAAAGCGTAAGTCGCGTAAAGCGCAAACCCCAGACAGCCCGAAGCAATCGAAAGCGGCGCGCTGAAGGTCAACTGCCATATAAACATAAACGACATCACGCGCCCAAGTTTCCGCTCGCCGTAAATCTCTTTCAAATAATTATAAGGTCCGCCGGATTTCGGCATCGCCGCGCCTAATTCAGACCAAACCAGCCCGTCGCAAATCACAAGAACCGCGCCCAAAATCCACCCCAACATCGCCTGCGGTCCGCCCATCGCGGCGATAATCAACGGCATCGTGATAAACGGTCCGACGCCGATCATATCAATCATATTGAGCGCTGTCGCGCCGATTGTGCCGACGCCGCGAATCAATTCGGGCTGTTCTGATTTATCTTCGGACATTTTCAAGAAAAACAATATCTATTTCGGGTTCGGAAAAAGGAGTTTTTATTAAGTAAAACTTTTAACGGCGACAAATTAAAAAATAAATTTGAAGCCGAGTTGAAACTGCCGGCTGTCTAGCGATGTTACGCCGCGTGTTCTAAAGTCCGGCAAAGGCGCGGCTAAAACCCCGTTCGCATCGGTCGAAAACGTCAAATTGTTGTATTGAAAAACGCTGTTCGTGTTAAAAACATTGACGAATTCGCCGAAGGCTTCGATTTTGAATCGCTCGTTAATTGGTATAAACCGCGAGAAACGCAAATCAACATTAAATTGATTGGGTGTTTTACCCGAATTGCGACCGATTCCAAGCGGGCGATCCGAGCCGGTTACCCCGTCCCGATTGATGTCCACATTAGAAACTATATTAAATCTCTCGCCGCTGTTTGCGATAGCGATAATACCAAGCTGGTTGTTGTTGAAAATATAATTGAGCGTTTTGTTTTCAAATTTTAACGTCGGTCTGCCGACAAAACTCATTACGAACGTATGACGCTGGTCAGCCAGCGAAGGACCGAAATCGAACTTGCGATTGGTTGGGTCGGAAAGCGTCAGAGAACTTGCCGCTACCAAATTTTGTTCGGGCGCGTCATCTTCGGATTTCGACAAAGTGTAATTGACGCTAAATTGATAACCTTGCGAAAAACGCTTGTTCAGTTGAAAAGTCGCCGCATTGTAATTGGAATTGCCGACCGATTCGACCATCAGAATATTGTTAAAACGCAAGTCGAGCCGCGTCGCCGCGCTTGGCGTCGTGCTGAAAAACGGACGACCGTCCGCTAAAATTCCGATTGGATTAATACGGTTGACATTGCGATAAACCGGAATGTGTCTCCCGCTCGAATGAATATAACCGCCGGTAAAAGAAATATCGTTGGTTACGGATTGTTCAATTTGGAAATTCGCGTGCATCGCATACAAATTTTTATAGTCGGGCGAAACCGTGTCAATGCTTTGAACGGGCAGCGAAGCGCCCGCCGGCAGCGAGCCTAAAGTATTCGGAAAAGCCGGCGCGCCCGCTACGTTCGGGCTGGCGAAAGTAAAATTAAAAAACTTCGGGCTTCCGTTATTTTGCAGCGCCCGAAGATAAATATCCAAATACGGCGGTTCGTAATAAAGTCCGGCGCTGGCGCGAACGATTGTCGCGTACTTACCGTCGCGCAGTCCATAAACTATTCCGAGACGCGGCGCGAAGTTATTTTTATCAACCTTAAATTTTTGCGAGGCGACAAACGGTGAACTCGCATCCGCTTGAGGAACTTTATAAAGGTCGTAACGCAAGCCGTAATTTATTTTCAATTTCGGAGTTATTTTATAATCGTCCTGCACAAAAGTATGATAGAAAGTTGATTTATAATTGATGTTCGGGTTGCCGAACGATTCGATGTAATTGGTGTAACTTCGCACGTTTGTCCCGTTTTTCGCATCAATGTATGCCTGCAAGCTCGGAAATGTGTAGCGCGCGAAAACATTCGAGCGGCGCGTATCGTCAATCCGGTTAACGCCGCCGCCGAATTTCATTGTGTGCTTGCCGCGCGTCAAAGTAAAATTGTCTAAAAACTGCGTCGAAGTTTCGAGCGGCGCAATCGTATCGGCGTTTTCCGGCGAGCCGAACAACGCCGCGCCGGAGGTTGAATCGGTCGGATTAATTTTCGTAATTACAATCGAAGGTCCTGTTCCCGAATTATTGTTGCGAAGATTCCGCGAATTGCGTTTCGCGTATTGAAAGCGAAATTCGTTGAGCAAATCGGGCGAGAAAGTCGAAATCAACTGTGCCGCGCCCGAATAAGAAATGTCGTCAAAATCTATACTTCGCTGCAAAGTGTTGGTCTGACCATTGATATTGTCCGGCGAAATGTTCTTAAAGTAATTATAACGTCCCGTCAAACGATGCTGATTTGTAAGCTGTGCGTCGCTGCGAACGATAAAAAAGTTGACTTTTTGCGCCGCCGGAATTGCCGTCGGAAAAGCCGACGACGAAACGCCTGCGGCAATCAAGGCTTGTTTGTCTGAATCTTTGATTGTAATTGTGCGAATCGGCTCGCCAGCCAAGTCGCGTTTGACATTTTCAAATCCGCCGAAATAATGCCAACGGTTTTTGATAATCGGACCGCCGACGGCAAAATTTACGTTATCAACTTTTGTTTTCGGCTTCGGCGCGGTCGGCGCGATGTTAAACGGACGCGACGAAAACGGCGTTCGTCGAAAGCGGTAACTTGCCGAGCCGTGAATGGCGTTTGTGCCGGAAGGCGTAATGGCATTCATAATCAAACCCGGAGTATTGCCGAATTCTGCCGAAAAGCCATTAGTCACAAGTTGCACTTCGCTGACGAAAATCTCCGAAATCGGCATCAGGCGAATTCCGGCGCGGTCGGCTTGCGTGTTGTTGTTGCCGTCGAGTTGGTAATTGGTGCGACGCGCGTAGCCGTTGGCGTTGATGCGCGGCACGCCGAATTCGGAATTCGGGCGACCCGTAACATTTGCTTGAAGCAGGGAATAATTATAAGGGTTGCGCGAGACGAGCGGCAGATTCTGCACTTCGCGCGTGTCCATCACGCGCCCGACATCGATTTTAGCAGGGTCGGCAATCGGCGCGTCTGCCGTGACGGTTACGGTTTCGGTAACGCCACCCGGCTCTAAGGATAAATTAATCGTCGCCGTTTCTCCAGTCGTCAAAGTGATGCCTTCGCGCACCAAGCGTTTGAAGTTGGGCGATTCGACCGTTACACGATAAGTTCCGAGCGGAAGCAGTGGCGCGCGGTAAAAGCCCGATTCGTCGCTTGTGACCGTTCGTTCCGAGCCGGTTTCGATATTTCTGACGATGACGTTCGCGTTCGCTATCGCTGCGCCGCTCGAATCCGTTACGACTCCTTCGATTTGCCCGTTCAGTGCTTGGGATTGAGCGTTAATCTGATAAAGACCGATTGAAAAAAATGCGACACACAGCGAGCAGCAGAACAACACTCGCATTAGACTTGATGCCTTCAACATTTGCGTAATCTCCTTAATTTTTTGCTTTTGTTAGCTTGTGGAAGTGAATTGCTAAAACTATAACATTTATTGTTACAGTTTCAACAACCAAAAAGTATTTTTTTTCTCTTATAGATAAATTATCCGATGTTCTTTATCGTCAAGATCAATCGCTTGGTAAATCCAATCAATCAAATAAAGTCCGTAACGGTTAACGAATGACGTAACGTTTAGGGAACGCTCCTGCAAGTGTTTGTTTGGAACAAGAGCGTTGAAAACAGTTTCGATTTGCCGCATTACTACTTCGTCTTTTTTTATTTGCGCGCGATGAAACTTGTTGCGCAAGTTTTCGATGTGATAAATAATTTTCCGCCGACGGTTTGCCAAATTTTCCGCCAGCGTCGGGTCAAAATCCGCTAAACTCCGGTCAAGAAGATTAAGCTGGATATTGATTTTTTCTTCAACGGTCGCAAAAGTTTGCGCCATTTCTCGATTCAAATATTTTTCGACCACTTGCGGCATAACCGTTTCGATTCCGGCAAATAAATCCTTTAACTGCAAATCGTATTTAGCGAGCGTTTTTGCCTGTTTCGATTCGACAATCGTAAAACTCTGGCGATGAAAAATCGTGGTTACGGGACGTTTCAGAATTCTATAAACTTCCGCCGACTGCGCGAAATACGCGATTTCCGCCGCGCCGCCGAAATAACAAACGGTCGGCAGCAAATAATCCTGAACGACCGAACGAAGCACGACGCTCGGGCTAAACCGATGCGGCTCGCGCGCGGCTATTTCGGCAAGTTCTTCCAGCGAGAATTCCCTTTCTGAATCCTTGACTTTGTAAGTTCCTTCCGCGCTTTTTTTTATCGCGTGGCGCGTTTTGTCTTTTGATTGCCAAAAGAGCGGAAAATAATCGGGCGTAATCAAAACCTGCGCGTGATAACCGTTATTTTTTAATTCTTCGCTGCGTTTTATCAAAGCCGAAACAATCTCGCCGGATTTTTTTACGGCATCGACGTAAACGGGCGTCGCTAATTTTTTTAATCGTTCGTCGAGCGGACACAACAGAATCAAACCGTATTTTCCTATTATACGCGACAAAAGACGCGCAAATGCATCGCCGAAATCAACGCCGGAATGCCACGATTCTTCAACCAGATTTTTTATTTCGTCGGAAAATTCGGTGTGCGGAAGCGCATCGAAAAGTTTTTCGATTGTTTCATTAATTGAATTGTCGAGTTTGACATATCCGACCGGCAGATTTTCGCGGCATCTCTGCGGCTCGTTATTCAGCTTTACCAATTCGCCGCCTCGACCGATGACTTCGGTTTTGGAAACTTCCTCAAAATCGTGGTCTTCGGTCGCAATCCAAAAAACCGGAACAGCCTTAAAGCCGCGTTCGCGCAAGCATTCGGTTAATTTAACAGCCGAAAGCGCTTTGTAAATTGTGTAAAGCGGTCCGGTGAAAAGTCCGGCTTGCTGCCCGGAAACGACAGCGACGCAATCGGTCTCGCGCAGTAATTCAAGATTTTTAAACGTTTCAACGCCCGCGCCATTCGCCCTGTTTGCTTCTTCCAAAACGTCGCAAAGTGCATTGCGGTCGGTTTTATAATTTGCCAGAACTTCCGGTATACGCTGCGAAATTTGCGTGTGAGACGCGACCGACGAAGGATAGTATTTCTTGAGCGCAAGCGGATTCGTCTGGTATTCGACGAAAAGTTTCGATTGGTTAGGCACTTCGGAAAACGGCAAACTTTCCGTTTGCAAAACGACATCTCCGGCGGGACAAGGACAGGTAATTTCTTGCTTCACAAATTTGCTCCTAACTTTTTACGATTATAAAGTTCCCGCTCGCAACTTCCAAGTTGGAAATGTAAAAAGGACGACGCCAGTCGAGCGTCGTCCTTTTATAAATTAAGATTATTTTTTAATTAGTTGCCGTTTTCCGCTACTCGCGGGCGAGTTCCGGCGTCGTTTCCCGCAGTCGAGATTTTTCGTTCGATACGGTAAACGCCCGACGAATGCGTTCCGGCAAAAATACGGTTTGAATCGTTCGGGTCAAAAGCCATCGACCAGATTCTGCGGCTCGGAAGTTTCATATCCTTCGAGTCAATTCTGTCCCAGTTTGAGCCGGCGTTCGACGAAAAATAAATTCCGCCGTCCGATTCGAGCGCGCTGGAAACGTAGATTTCGTCCGTGTTGTGCGGATTGATAAGAATGCTCGTGTAATTTCCGAGCGGAAGATTTCCGCCGCGCCGTGTCC
>JALYZF010000133.1 GCA_030948995.1 Acidobacteriota bacterium | reverse complement strand
TTGCGGCGTTCACGCGCGTAACATTTGCCACGTATTCGTAATCGACAAACTCCGGCAAATCGCCGTATTGCTTGCCGTCCACGATTTTTACTGATTGATGTTGATGCGTGTAATCTTCGTGCGGCTCGGTAAAACGGACGGCGGAAAAGCCGCGTTCGAGAAAAGGAATATGGTCGCCGCCGCGCAAATATCGGTCGCGCCGATACATCAATTGAACGCGAAACTGCGGCGAATAAACGTCGGCAACTTCTTTGATAAATCTGCCCAACTGGCGCGAAGCTGAATCGTTTTCGCCGCCGACGCTTCTTCTCTGCGCCGCTTCCTGTTCGGTTTCATTCGATGGCACGCCTTCGGCAAACACGCGAACGGATTGGCGGTCGGGCGCGTTTTTGTATGAAGTCACGCCGCCGATAATGTCGTTTGTGAACATCGCTTCGATGTCCATTTGTTTTTGCTTAGCTTGCTCGGCAAAATACGTCGCGCCCAAAAGCCCTTGCTCTTCGCCCGCAACTGCCATAAAAACAATTGTCGCGTCGAATTTTCTTTTAGACATCACGCGCGCCATTTCCAAAGCCGCCGCCACGCCCGAAGCATCGTCGTTCGCGCCCGGCGCGTCGCACGTTGCATCCGTCGCATCCAGATTGCACATCGAATCATAATGCCCCGAAACGACGTAAACCCGTTCGGGATTCGTCGCTCCGTTTAAAGTCGCCACGATGTTCGTCAAAATCGTCGGCTCTTTAACGCGCGGCGCTTTCGGCTGCAAAAATGACTGCTTTTCAACTGTCAGACAGTTGCCGCAAGCCTGCGAAATTTTCAAAAATTCGCCGTATAAATAATCACGCGCCGCGCCGATTCCGCGCACGGGATTATCCTGCTCGGAAAGCGTGTTGCGCGTCCCGAAAGACGCGAGTTTGCGAATCGTCGTCTCGATATTTTTGGCGGAAATTTCCCGCAGCATTTTGACAGTTTCAGCATTCGGCTTTTCCTTTTTTTGGGCGAAAGAATTTAATGCAAACACGCAGAGACATAGAAACAGAAAAACAATAATTTTTAATTTCATAATTTTGAACGATTTAAAGCCAAGAAAAAATTAACCACAGATTAACACGGATGAAAGCAGATAGAAAACGAAAAATTCGCGTTTATCCGTGTGTGTCTGTGGTTAATTTTTTTGAAAAACTCTGTATTCTCTATGGCGAAACTTACCTGTCCAAAACATCAAACGCCTGCAAGTGATTTCCGTCCGCCGAATAAAGCAGACCTAAACTTTCATCCGTCGTAAAACGCGCGTCGGGTTCGCTGCTCAAAACAAAACGCGCGTCTTGTCCGGTGTTGACGTTCACGCCGATTAAGCCTTTGCGGTCGAAAGGTTTCGGCAAATCCGTGTAAAAATACATATAATTTCCGCGCAAGTCCGCAAGACGTTTGCGGCGCAGAAAATAATCGGAAAGTTTGTCTAATTGCCGCGTCGGGTCGAGTCGGTCGAGCAGATTTTCCTCGACGCCGGCGCGCGAAGGCGTAACTTTTTGAATCGCGCCGCCGATAATTTTGGCGCGAATGCTGCCGGAATTTACGACTTGCAAGCCGTTCAAGCGATTTAAAAGATTCGGCGTTCTCGACGCGACGCCATAAAGCGAGATTTGATTTGAAACGTAATTTCGCGCCGAACTGCTGGCAAGCGTCGTTAAATCTACGGACGAAAATCTCGTTCGCAAACCGGAAAAACGAAACGAATTGACGGTTTGCGCCAAACTCAAACCGCCGCGCGCCAAGTTAAAAGCCGAGCCAGCTAAACCGCCGTAACGAAAATAAAGCGCGGTCGCCCGCAGCGCGATTCCCGCACCAATACGAAAAACTCCGCGCGACGGCGGACGGTGTCTGACGCGCCAAAGTTCTGCTTGATTTTGGATTTTAGATTTTAGATTTTGGATTTTGAATTTTGAATTTTCCTCTTCTCGTAATTCGTAATTCGTAATTCGTAATTTACTTTTTCGACTTTGGACTTTGGACTTTGAACCTTGAACGTCAAAAGCCGCGATTTCATCGCGCCCGCCGACAACCGCCGCGCCGCTTTCGTTTATCAAAACAAACTGCGCCTTTTCTATGTTGTGTTCAAACTTGTCAATGCGTTTGCCGCTTCGCGCGTCAATTGTAATTAAATTATCCTTGTCGGCAAACAAAATTGTGTTTGCATCCGCAAAAACGAAATTCGTCAAACCTTTGTCCGCGCCTTTGTAACGCCATAGAGTTTTGCCATTTCGCGTGTCAATTGCCGAAACGCCGAAACTTCCCTTTTCAATAGTTTCGCCGTCTTCGATGCGCGTAAATTGCCCGCCGGTTCTGACGTATAAAACGCTGCCGACAATCGCCATTTCCGCGCAAACGCCCAAATCTTTCGCTTCCCATTCGACATCGCCCGTTTTGCGGTCAATCGCGCGGACTCGTCCTCTGCCGGAAGCGTAAATAAATTTGTCGTCAAAAATCGGGTCGGCTTCGGTCAAAGCCAAACCGTCTTCGTTGATTTTGAATTTCTCGCGGTTTTTCTCTTTGCCAGTCTGTGCGTCATAGCTTGTCGCGCCTTCGTAGAAAAGGTAAAGCCTACCGTCTAAAATAAGCGGCGCGCGGTAATTGTCGAGCGTAAAAGCCGTTTCACCTTCGCCGAATTTTGCGGGCATCATCTCGATTTCATTGTCAAAATCGCGCTTCCAAAGCTCGTCGCCCGTCGATAATTTAAAGACGTGAACGACGGGTTTGCGCTTGAGTTTTTCGCCGACTTTGCCGCGCGCGTCTTTGACCAGAACGACGACAATCAAATCAGTTTCCGGCTCAACGGCAAGCTGCAAAACGTCGCCTTTAACCTTCTCGCTGCGCCAGACGGACGCGCCGCTCAATAAATCAATTGCTTCGAGACGCGATTTACTGCCTTCATCGGTCGAAACCAAAATTAAATCCGTCGAAGGAATCGGCGTAATCGAAGTTTCATTCAAACCTTTTGTTCGCCTGCGCCAAAGAGTTTCGCCCGTTTGCCCGTCAATCGCATAAAGCGAATTGTCCGAGCCTGTAAGCAAAATGCCGAAATCGGTCGTTTGATAAAACTGAACCTTGCCGTCGAGATTCGCTTGCCAGACGGTTTGAGCATTGGCAATTACAGCGAAAAGGCACACAAGACACAAAAGAAAAACTGCTTTCATAAAAACAGTTTAACTTTTGTTGCAAAGATTAGAAAGATTTTTGTTTCACTGAATACGGTAAGCCTTGGCTTTCCACACGACGACAACCGTTCCGCCAAAAGCATCGGCAATCGAGCGCAAACCGGCATCGAGTTTTTTGTAATCGCCTGTGCCGCGCCTGACGTTTGTCGTGCTTTGCCCGCTGTAGCTCGCGTCATACCAAACGCCGCCGTCGCGCCGGAAAGTTTTTCCCGCGATTGTCTTTGTTTCGGAGTTTGGCGAAGACTTCTTTTTTTCCGTCGCCGCCGGTGCGTCCGACATAACAGTGCTTCTTCCGTTGATTGGAAGTTCCGCAGGGTTCGGCTGCGTTAGCATACTTTTGGGCGCGGGCGCTTCGGCTCGAACCGCATCGTTATTGTCTTCTTTGGAACTCTTGTTATCTTGAGCTTTTGTTTCTGTTTTTTCTACGGCAATACTTCCGGCGCTGACCTGCATTTCGTTTTTATCTTTTTTTGCCAGAGCCGAATTGGACTCACGCAACTGCTCGCTTTGCTTTGTCTCGTCTTTTGCAGCGCTTTGTTTATTTGCGTTTGCTGCTGAATTGGAAACGGCGGGAGCGTTCGGCGCGGAAACAACGGCGGAATTTGCCGCCAAATTTTTAGACATCATCGCGCTGCCATTCGACATCGACGAAGTTGAAGAATTCGACATTGAAGCGTTAGATTCAATCGTTCTGGTTTCGCCGTCGGAGCTTGCGCCCTGCATATTGATTGGCACTTCGCGCATTTGCGAAACTTCGGAGTTTTGCGGAGCGGTTTTCAAAAACATAAATGCAATAAGTCCGGCAAAAACAAGAACGAGCGCGCCCATCGCGTAAGCCAAATTCGGCGTGGCGAAAAGTCGCCGATACCAAGGCAAAACTGCCGCTACCTTTTCAGTTTGCGGCATGCGAACACTTTCACTTGCTGTTTCGACATTAAGCAAAATTACGTTTGAAAGAATTTTTCGACACCTGTCGCAATCTGCAAAATGTTTCGTGTAAAGCGATTTAGTCTTTTCCGGCAAAGCGTTTTCGGCAAATGCGGAAATCTGGTCGGCGTCCAAATGCGAATTGCGGATTTCGGACTGCGGATTATTCGCCGCAAACGCAGTTTCGCCTTGCGCCGTTTGCCGCAAAAGAGAATCAATTTCTTTGTCGAACTCAAATTCCATCTTAAAAATTGTGAATCAGGGAACGATGAAAGCGAAACGAATCTGTATTAATTCATCGTTCATCATTTTAGAGAACGCCCGAATTCCAGAATTCTTGCACGAGCGCAGCACAGAGAAGAAGCGCAAACATTCGCTCTAAACCAATGTCGAGTTTTGATGCCGCGTCCGCCAAATGGCGTTTGACTTCATCGTGCGTCCAGCCGAAATCTTTTGTTAATATTTTCTCGACCGATTTTCTTAACTCAGTCTGAATCCGCACAATTTTCCGGCTCGCCGTCGCTTCGTGGAAACCCAACGCCGCGCCGATATTCTTTAAGTTCAAATCGTCGAAATAATAAAGTTTCAGAATCAATCTGTCTTCTGCTTCGAGCGCGGAAATTGCTTTATTTAATGCACTCGACACATCTTTTTGCGTCCGCTTTGCGCTTAACGCCGCTTCGGGATTTTCGCTTGCGTGAAGGATTTTTGCATTGTCGGAATTTTCCGACGAATCCTGCGCCAGATTTTCAAACTCGCGCGCTTCTTCAATCTGCACAAACTTTGAAGTTTTGCGAAATCCGTCAATCGCAAGCTGCGAAACAACGGCGCGCAGCCAGCCCGCGAGACTTCCGCGCCCTGAATAATACGAAAGTTTAGTTTTCAATTTTCCGTCTTTATCGTGTTTTAAACCGTAAAGCTCAGCCCAAATCGAGCTTGCCAAATCTTCCGCATCTTCCGTATTATTTGAAATTTTCCGCGCCGCCGATTTTACAGTTCCGTCGTAATTTTTTACAAGGTCGTTCCACGCTTTTTCATCGCCTCGCTCGCAACCGATTATCAAACACAAATCGTCAGCGGCGAGCGCGTCAATAAATTCTTTTATCTCGGCGCTTGAAATATTTTCGTCGTGCAGAACGTATTTCTCGATTGATTTTTCAACGCGCTCACGTAAATCCAACGCCTTAAGCCCGCGCGAATTTGCAACACGCGAAAGAAGACGTGCAATTGATTCTTCAACCTGATTACGATATTTTTCTACGGCGGCGGAACTCATCGGCGTTCAAGATGCGAGAAGTTTATCATTAGTTTGCAGATTTCTGGGAACTAAAACCTGAAATTGTTGTCTAATAAATTGTAAATTATAAAAGAGATGAAAATAAAAATTTATTTGTCTGCAATTTTATTGTTTCTTTGTTTGGTACAAATTGTTTTTGCTCAAGAGAAAGCTCAAACGGTACAAAAGAAAGTTTTAATTTGCTCTGACTGTGGCTTTCCCATAAGAGGCAAGCCGATTTTTCTGCCTGCACCCGAATATCCGAAGGCGGCGAGAATGGTTCACGCGTCGGGCGCGGTTCAAATTTTAGTTACGATTGACGAAAGAGGAAACGTCATCGAAGCAAAAGCATTGTCGGGCAATTCGTTACTTCACTCAGCGGCGATAAAATCGGCGTTACAGGGAAAATTTGAACCTATATTATTAAGCGGAAAACCTGCCAGAGTAAACGGAGTAATTATTTATAATTTTGTTTTGGACAAACCGACTTTGCCCGAACAAATTGAAGAACCAACGCAAACAAAAGCTGATATAACAACCAAATTAGCAATTATTAACGGCAGAGCTATATATCTTCCAAAACCTGAATATATAAAGGAAGCAAAAGATTTGTGTATAAACGGTCAAGTTAAAGTTCAAGTTTTAACTGACGAAAACGGCAATGTTATTTCAGCCCAAGCCATTTCGGGCGATAATATGTTGCGGAGTTCGGCAGTTAAAGCAGCTAAGAATGCAAAATTCAGCCCAACACAAGAGATTCCGATAAAAGTAAAAGGTATTGTCGTTTACAATTTCCTGGCAGACAAACGATGTATTGAAAAAGGAATAATTAACAATCGCGCGAGTTATTTAGCAAAACCAATTTTTCCAAAAGGCTGTCGCTGTAAAGGTGTGATAACTGTAAGAATTTTGATGGATGTGGCAAATGGAAAAGTCGTTGCGGCAAACGCTTTTTCAGGACATCCTTTGCTTCGTGCTTCGGCAATTGCGGCAGCAAAATTAACAAGATTTCCATTTGCCATAATTGACGGAGATGGAAAGCCTGTTTATGTAAAAGCCACTTTGGTTTATAAATTTTATCCAAACGGAACAATTAAATTCTAGCGTAAATGCTTTCGCAAAAAGCTCACAATCTTCCAGCCGTCGAGATAAACCCAGGGCTTTTCGCCCAAAGTGTAATGACCGCAGGAAATCGCAACTTCGTCGTGTTCGATGTTTTTGTCACGCAGAGCCTGCATCATTTGGCGCGATAAATCTACAGGGAAAGTTAAATCGTAAAGCGTGTAAATATAACGTTGCGGGCGCGGCGGCATTTGCGAGAGTTTTTCCATATAAGCCATTGGCGAAATCGGCAGCCAGAACTCGCGCAAATCTTCTAAGGAAATATCGTTTTCCAAGCCTTGTTTGACGTGATAAGTCGAAAGACCTTGCCAGACGACATCGGCAACGTAGCCGGAAACGTGGTTGAAAACGCCCGCGTCAATTGTTTGGTCGTGAGCGAAGGCGAAAAATCCGACGCACGAACCGATACTTGTTCCGACGACTCCGACTTTTTCGTAGCCTTGTAATTTCAACCAAGCAACGGCGGCGCGCGTGTCAACGACCGATTGCCTCAAACTCTGCAAAGTGCGACCGACATTCGGCGCGACCAGATAATCGGCGCGCTCTAATTCCGGCGGCATTCGTTCTTCGTGATACGGCAAAGTTAATCTCAAAGCCGACACACCGACTTTGTTGAAAACCTTGCATAAATCGAAATAACTTCCCGCGCGCGCGTTCCAGTGCGGAAGGACGACGACTGCCGCTTTTTTATCTTTTTCATACGGGAAAAATTTAGCGTAAGCCGTATTGTTTTCCGGCGAAGTGGTTTCGATTCCGCTTGTCCAAGTCAAATCGTGAATCGTGAACCGTGAATCGTGATTAGTGGTTTGTAATTTGTAATCGGTAACATTCGGCGCAAAGAAAAACTCGTCGCTGTTTGCCAAAACTTTTTTCGTGTATTTGCGGAAAACTTTGCGCGGGTCGTCGCCGTTAGCGTTTTCTTTGACGAATTCTACGCCCCAGCCGAACGGATGAACAACGCGGTTATCGTTTAGAAATGCGAAATGGCGTTCGCGTTTGTGCATCCAGCGTTTGAGCATACTTAATTAGTGAATCGTAAATCGTGAATAGAATATCGTAAATAATGGAAACTTAAATGGCAACAACTGCGAAAATAGAAAAGATTGTTAAGATTAACTCTTTAACAGTCTTTTCTATTTTCGCTTCACGATTTACGATTCACTATTTGCGATTCACTTCTTCAGCAAAACGACCGGCGATTGTTCGGCGGAGAGGATTTTCGTGTAAAAATCTTTGACCGAACTGTATTTATCAACCGGAACGGTCGTCCGGTTGATAACGAGCGAGCGCGTGAAAACGAGTTTTCCTTCTTTGGCTTCGTAGCTGGTTTTATATTTTCCGAACGCCGTTTCAAGCGTTACGGCGTCGGGCATTTCATCGACGATAAAGCCTTGCGGAAGATTAAACGTGACGGTTTCCTTCATCGAATTTGAATCAAGCACGACGGGCTGGTCGCGTTTGGCTTCGGTGAGGAAAACGCCGTTTCTTCTGCCGACAATGACGGGTTTAAAAACAAGCAGACGATTTTGCATCAATTGAGCGTAATGCGGCGCGGAGAATTCAACATCCAAATCAAAGCTCGCGTCGGCTAGTTTGTCATTCGACGTTAGAGTGATAAGCTGCGCGCCGCTTGCGCCGCGCGTCAGCCAGCCTTCAATTGCCTGTTTGTATTGCGGCGCGGAAAGACCGCGCAGTTCGCGGCGAAAAAGCGTGGACGTTTGACCGCCCGCGCGCTCGTTGATTTTACCTCTTATTGCGCCTTCGGCGCTCAAATCCACTTCGACTCGTCTTTCAAGTGAATCTGTGTTGGGCGGCGTAATCGGCATTTTTATTAATCCGCCGTTTTCTCCAGCAATTATAAGAGCGTTGCTGCCTTGCAAATAATCGGGCAAATCGCCGACGGACGTAAAAGCGTCGGTTGCGTCGAAAATTAAAAGGCGTCCGAGTTTGGCGTCCGTCATCACAGTCGGAGTTTTCGTCTCGTCGCTGACTTTGACGGCGATGATGCAGTGATTAAATTGGTCTGGCGACGCCCATTCTTCGCGGACGAAGGTCGGGTCGCCGGAATAAATTATCACCGGATACGCTTCGATTTTTAGCGCTTTGAGCATCGCGCGCATCAAGTTTGCTTTGTCTTTGCAATCGCCGTAACCGCGACCTAAAACCATATTCGACGGGCGCGGTATCATTCCGTTGCCGTAGCCTGCACCGATGTCAATGGAAATGTATTGCAAATTCTGCACATAAGTGCCGACGGCGCGAATTTTGTCGAGTTCGGTTTTGGCGTTCGCCGTCAACTCGCGCGCTTTTGCGGCAACGGCGTCATCGACGATTACCTGCGGTTCATAAAGCGCCGTTGCCCAACGCGAAACTTCCAGCCAATTAGTGAAAACGCGGTTGACTGCCTGCGAACCGTTTTCGGGCGCGTAACGAACCGCTACGCGCGGCGCGAGATTTCTGATTGACGGACTCATCGGCTCGGTCGCAATCGGCGCGAGATTGCGCAGCTCCCAAACATAGCTCGTGCCGTTGATTTGCGGTTTTATCTCGTCGTGATTAAACGTCATACTCGACGCTTTCCAGCCCGAAGGCAAATTAAGCGCGTAACGCGACAGCAGCACCGGAAGACGCTCCTGAACATGCCAATCGTCTTGGTAAAAAAGCGGCTTGTCTTCGGTTACGGTTGTAAATCCGAAAATAAATCCGGCGTCCACTTCACTGGATGCGTCAATAATTTTCAAACGTCCTTCATTATAAACGTCGTCGGGGTCGGCAATAATATCGAGAACCGTCTTTTTATCAAACGTTTTAACCGAGCCGTCGGGACGAATCAGCCAGCCGTTTATTTCACGAACCTTGTTGAAACTCGCCAGATAAAAAGCATGTGCAACAGCATATCCTCTGCCTTCGCGGGCGAGAATTTTAACGGCATAATTTTTCGTCGTATAGAGTTTGCCGTCCGAGTCGAGCGTGATTTGCTGCTCGTCTTGCAGAACGACTGCCGGAACGTCTTTCGGATAAGACGGCGGATTGGAAGCCGCCGCTTGCCGCAGCCAATTCGGCAAATCGTCGCCGGCAAAAGCGCTTGCGGAAAGCAGAAATACAAAACAAAGGACAAAAATTATGCGAGAGAATCGATTCATAAAACCTCCGAATCAGTTATAAGTTATCAGTTACCAGTTTTTTGTTGACTGATGACTGTTGACTGTTTAAGCGTAATCGTATGCGTATCGGATTTGTGAAATGCGTCGAACATATTTTTCAACTGTGGATAAGCTACAACCGGAAACAGCGTCAGCCCGCCGCCACCGAAATGAAAATTGCGCTCGTATTTCATAAATGTCTGGTCTTTATCGACTCCGATTTTAATTTCGAGCAGACCGATTTTTTTCGGGTCGGAAATCGGCGCGGGCATATCCGGGCTGTCTAAAGCAAAACCTTTGGGTAATTCGATTGTAATTCTATCCTGCTCAGACCACGGATAATGAAAATAAACGTCGTATTTGCGAGTGCCGCTTGAAAACATCGGCTCTGCGCCGTATTCAAAAAAGCCGGGCTGTAGGAAAAGTCGTTTGCCGGTTCGCTGGGCATAATTCGGAACGCGCAATTTATATTGATAGACGAAGGGTTTTTCCGGGTCGTTGGTATTTTCAACGACGATATTCGATATTTCCGCCGTGCTTATTCGTTTCTTGATTTCGTTTTTTAGATTTTCTTCGCGCGTGTTGGCTGATTCAGCGTAGTTTTGCATTTTGTAGCTGTAAGCGAGATGTCCCGTATACTCTATTCGGACAGTGCCTTCGAGCGTTCCGTCTTCGGCTAAAACAAATTTGCCGGTTCTTTTTGCGATTGTTTTTTCTACATCCGAAATAGGCGTTTCAACCCAGTAGAAATCCTTATCGCCCGCTACCATTGCGTTGGTTTGTTCTTCGTTCCAAGCGAGCATACCTTCCGAAACAAAATACGCGCCGGGATTATAAAATTTCCAATTATTATTAACCTTTACGGCGACGCAGCACGGATGAACGAAACGTATGCTTTGATTTTGCGGCTTGAAAAACAATTCGCTTCTGTCGCCTGAAAGCACCATTCGAGCATCGTAGCCGAGCGCGATTGCCATCGAGCCGAATAAAAGGTCGATGTCCGCCGTGCCGCCTTGTTTATTTTTCAAAACGTCGCCGGCGTTTTTGTTCTTTTTAATAATTTCGGCGCGCTCTTCGGCGGCTAAAGCCGTATCGTAGCTGACGTTTTTGATTTGAGTTTTGGCAAATTGAAACAGCTTGGAAAGTTTTTCGTCGTCGGTTGCCGCGTTTCCGGCAATTTCCTGCGCCTTGCTTTTCACCTCGCCGTTCGGTTTTGAAGCATCCTTAAAACCCTTTCCGAAAGCATTCGATAAAAAAGCCCAATTGTTCTGCGCGCCGTTGTAATAAATCAACATCCACGAACGAACTTCATCTTCGGGCGGCATACGCGGTTCTTCTTTGAGCGCCGGAACGTTGGTCATTCTGGCTACGTAAAAACCTTTTTTATCTTCGACGAATTTCGTGTCGCCCATATTAAAAGGTATAACTTTCATCGCCGAGTTATAGGCGTAAGGCTTGACGTAATATGAACTTTCCTGAATCGGAATATCGCGCTGAAACCGCAAATCCATATTGCCCGCGCTCGAATCGTTTATTACTTCACGATAACGGTATTCCAAAATAATTCCCGGCTCAATGTTTGGCACGGCGAAAGATTTGGCTTTTATTTTTATTCCGTCGGCTTTGGCGATTTCGCGCTCGAAAACGTCCGCTTTATTAATCTCGATTATCGTTCCGTCGGTTTTGATAACGCGCGCCGCAACGTCTTTTATCTTCATTCCTTTGTAGAAAGGAATATCAATTTTGCTGTATTTTTCGCGCCCGCGCTCGGTAAAAATTTTAACGCGAACATAATGTTTGAGCGCTAAATCGTCCGACGAGCTGTCGTCGATACGAACTTCCCAGAAAATAGCTTCGGCGTCGGCGTCCGGGTCAACCTTTGGAGTTTTCATAGCCAACTCTTCAGGCGAGACGGCGCGCCATTCATCATTGCCGCCAGCGAAAACCGATTGCGACGAAACAAATAAAAGACAGACAAAGCAGAGCGAAATAAAACGCTTTCCGCTAAATGGAAACATAATAATTTATACCTCTTAGAAGTAATTTACCGCACAGTGGCGCGGGCTAACGATTTTGGGAAATACCGCATTGGGGATTACGGCTGAATTAGTGACTATTATTATCGTAAACATTTTATATTAGATTTATTTCATTACGCAAGGAAAAACCGCGTGCCGAATGAAAACTTCCGGTCTTATGCTATAATCTGGCGCAAAATGCCTTTATATTTATAAATTTATTACCGAATCAGGAGATTATTACAAATGGCTGCCGAATACAGTAAAATTCAGAAACTTTTAGGCGAAGACGCCGAAACGCTTCTCAATCACACTTCTAAAACTATTGCTAAAGAAAATTTGCAACTTCCGGGCGCTGATTTTGTTGACCGTGTTTGGGCGGCATCTGACCGCAACCCGAATGTTTTGCGTTCGCTTCAGACGCTTTTTGACAACGGAAGGTTAGCTAAAACCGGTTATCTTTCGATTCTGCCGGTTGACCAAGGCATCGAACATTCGGCGGGCGCTTCTTTTGCGCCGAACCCGCAGTTTTTCGACCCCGATAATATCGTCCGGCTGGCAATCGAAGGCGGCTGCAACGCGGTTGCCTCGACGTTCGGCGTTTTGGGCGTCGTCGCCAGACGATACGCGCACAAAATTCCCTTTATCGTCAAAATAAATCACAACGAGCTTTTAACTTACCCGAATAAATTCGACCAAGTTCTTTTCGGCACAATCAAGGAAGCAAAGAATATGGGCGCAGTCGGCGTCGGCGCGACCGTTTATTTCGGCTCGGAAGAATCAACCCGTCAAATTGTCGAGATTGCTAAAGCCTTTGCCTACGCGCACGAGCTTGGAATGGCGACGATTCTCTGGTGTTATCTTAGAAATCCAGCGTTTAAAACCAAAGAAGGCGATTTTCATGCGTCGGCAGATTTAACCGGGCAGGCAAATCATCTCGGCGTTACGATTCAAGCCGACATTATCAAGCAAAAACTCCCAACCAATAACGGCGGTTACAATCAATTAAATCTTGCCAAAGACGCGCCTTACGGCAAAACGAACAAGCTCGTTTACGAAAAACTGACGACCGACCATCCGATTGATCTGGTGCGCTACCAAGTCGCAAATTGTTATATGGGACGCTGCGGCTTGATAAATTCCGGCGGCGAATCCAAAGGCGAATCGGATTTGGCGGACGCGGTTCGCACGGCGGTTGTCAACAAACGCGGCGGCGGCATGGGTTTAATATCGGGGCGAAAAGCGTTTCAACGCCCGATGGACGAAGGCGTTAAACTTCTAAATTCGATTCAAGACGTTTATCTAACCGAGGAAATTACGGTCGCTTAAAGAACGACTAAAATTTACTTTAATAAAATCACACGAATCTAAAATTTGCGTGATTTTTTTATTTTTAATTTGAATCTGTTTGTTTAATCGAGGCGAAAACCGTAGCAAGGGTAATTTATTACTTTTGGAAATTAAAATATAAATAACAGACGAGGAAAAATGAAAAAATTAACTTTAGCAGTTTTTGCAATAATGATAGCTTTCTTAGGCTTCAGCAACGTTTCGGCGCAAATGTCGGGCGATAAAATGATGAAAGACGGCAATCCGATGGTCGGCGGCGCGGCGATGTATAAAAACAAAAACATTGTCGAAAATGCTATGAACTCGAAAGACCATACGACGCTTGTGGCAGCCGTCAAAGCTGCCGGACTGGTCGATACTTTGAAAGGCAAAGGACCGTTCACTGTTTTCGCGCCGACCAACGAAGCATTTGATATGCTTCCGGCAGGAACGGTTAATACATTGCTTATGCCGGAAAACAAAGCGATGCTGACCAAAATTTTGACGTATCACGTCGTCGCGGGCAATATGGACTCGAAAGCGATTATGAAAGCCATCAAAAAAGGCAAAGGCAAAGCGATGCTCAGAACAGTTTCAGGCGGAATGCTGACTGCTACGATGAGCGGAAACAACATTATTTTAACTGACGAAAAAGGCGGTCAGGCAATGGTTACAACTGCTAACGTCAAGCAGTCAAACGGCGTGATTCACGTCATTGACCACGTTTTGATGCCGAGCTAAATTTTTAACTAAGCAACAAGAAACAAAAAAGCCGCGAGTTTTAATCCTCGTGGCTTTTTTGTTTTTTATGAATATCTTGTGCAAAAATTATTTATTTTCCTTCAATAAAAATAATTTTAATTTCTTAAAGAATTTTCATCTTCCGATTTTGTATGCGCCGACTAAAAAAGGATTAGCAGCTTTTTCCCGCGCGATTGTAGTTTCTTCGCCGTGTCCCGTATAAACCGTAAAATCATCGCCGAGCGGCAGAATCTTATCATTTATCGAATCCAGCAATTGCTCCAACGAGCCGCCGGGCAAATCCGTTCTACCGATTGAACCGGCAAACAGACAATCGCCGCCGAAAACTTTTCTTGCCTGTTCTTCAGCCAAAACAATGTGACCGCGCGTGTGTCCCGGACAATGGAGAATTTTGAAATTGAGTTTTCCGACCTGATAAATTTCTCCGTCTTGCCAGTATCTAGTAATCGGCGGAGGAACGTCGTAATCCAAGCCGAGCGCTTTTAATTGATGCGGCTCGATGCCCATAAAAAGCGGCTGTTCGGGCAAGCCGTAATACAAATCTTCGTCGCCCGCGTGCAAAACGATTTCCGCTTGCGGAAAACTTTTGTGCAGAGCGGAAACTCCGCCGATGTGGTCGAGATGCGCGTGCGTCAGCGCGATTGCCTGCAATGAAAGTTTATTACTTTCCACGAAACCGACGAGTTCGGCAGATTCTTCGCCCGGGTCGATACAGATTGCTTTACCCGTCGTTTTGCAGGCGACAATGCGAGTGTTTTGCTGGAAAAGCGTCAGCACAAAAGTTTTGATAATCATTATTTTCCGGTGTTCTGCAACAATCTATTCAAATAAACTTCCGCACCGAAGTCTTCGCTTTTTCTATTTTCCAAAACGAATATAATTGCGTTTCCGTAAGTTTCGGCATTTGGTTTGCCGGTAAAACAAGGCGTTTCGATTTCCGGCAAACTCAGATAACTTATCAAACAACCGAGAAGCATCCATAAAAGTGTTTCCTCGCGTGAGCCGATTGGATTATGTTTGCAAATTAACTCGCGGTCTTCATAAATGCCTTCGCACAATCTTGCAAATTCCTTTTCGCTGATTTTCGTCATCGAATTTTATTAAAACACAAACGAGTTTTTAATTCATAACGAATTAAACTAAGACGAAGTTTTTCTAATTGAAAAGAAAATGTATTAAAAGAAACCTGCTTAGCCTGAGCGCATATAAATAATTCAATCTTCTAAATATATTATTTATCAATGAGTTAATTAAATACTTCATAATTTCATCGTTGGCATATCTATTGCTTAAAAGACGACAACAGATTTTTCTGGAAGAACAAGCCGAATTAAACTTTTAAGAGGTATTAGAAAATTAAAGTTTAGAAAATTTCGGGGAGGCTATCGAGCTGAGGGAAGTTATGGCAACTGCAATATTAGAAAACAACGTTAGAGATTTTACAAATGGAATTATCGAACCTAAAACCAGAACGGAAACGGGTTTATTTGCTAAAAAGGTCGGCTTAATGAGCAAGCTCTTCGGCTGCGGTCATAGAGATTTAAGCCGTCCCTTTTCAAAAGAAAAGGTAGGTTATCGCAGTTGCTTAAAATGCGGTGCGGTCAAGCAATTTAATTTGGAAACGCTTGAAACATTCGGCGGATTTTATTACCCGTCACTTTAGTAAAAGCGGTTTTTGAGCGAGTGTTTTTTATCTTCTAAGTTAGTATCATTTTGCTTTTAATTTTTAGCCGGAACTCCTCTGCAGAGGAGTTCCGGCTTTTTTCAAATCATTTCTTCATACATCAGATAATGCGACGATTCCATTCCGAGTTTTTTATAAACCGCTTGCGCACGCGCGTTTTCCTTTTCCACATAGAGCCGAAAACCGCAGACATTTTTTTCTTCGCGTGCTTTTGTTTTAACAAATTCATATAGACGACTGTAGATTTTTTTGCCGCGCGCTTCCGGCAAAATATAAACGCTTTGAATCCACCAAAACCAATTATTCCGCCAATCGCTCCATTCAAAAGTTATCATCAATCCGCCGACAATTTTTCCTTCTTCTTCGGCGACAACATAAAATCCTTTATCGCCGTTTTGAAAAACCGCTTCGACGCCCGTTTCGAGAATTCGCGCGTCCAGCATTTTGCCTTCCGTTTCGAGCGCCATCGCCTGATTAAATTCCACAAGAGCAGGCACGTCTTCTTTTTTTGCCGGACGAATATTCATAAAAACTTGACGATAAATCTTTTGCCAACTAATCTAAAATGTTTTGTCCGTTCGCGCAAACCGCAAACCAACTTATGAAACTTCGCATACTTTATCACGGAAACTGTTTTGACGGCGTATCTTCCGCCGCCGTTTTTTCAAAATTTTATAGAGCGAAAATCAACCCGCAAGCCGAAATTTTTTACACGCCGACGATGCACCGCGCCGGCAATGCTTTTGACGAAGACCAATTCGACGGCGACGAAAACGCGATTGTCGATTTTAAGTATTCGCCCGACCAGCGCCTTACTTGGTGGTTTGACCATCATCAATCAGCATTCTTGAGCGCGTCGGATGAAGCGCATTTTCGCGCCGATAACTCGGGCAAAAAATTTCTCGATACAAACAGTAAATCGTGCGCCGAGTTTATTGCCCGAATTGCCCGCGAAAAATTCGGCTTTGAAGACGAAAGTCTTTCCGAATTAATTCATTGGGCGCATATAATTGACGGCGCTTTTTATGAATCGGCGGCGCAGTGCGTCGAGCTTCGCTCGCCCGCGCTGAAATTGATGCAGGTTATCGAAGGCGAAAAAGATGAAACATTTGTCGAGAAAATTATTCGTGGTTTGACCGAAAAAAGTTTGGATGAAGTTTTGGAAAGCGCGGAAATTCAAGCCAAACTCGAACCAATTTTGGAGCAGCACCGAAAAACTCTCGAACTAATCAAAGAAAAAGCCTCTTACGAGCGTGGCGTCGTTCAATTTGATTTAATCGGCACAGGCATCGACGGCTACAACAAATTTATTCCGTATTATTTTTATCCCGAAACGACTTACAACGTTTCGCTGACGCAAAGCCGTTTTCGCACAAAAATCTCGGTCGGCTCGAATCCATGGTCGCCGCGCCCGCGAATTCATAATATCGCGGAAATCTGCGAGCGTTACGGCGGCGGCGGACACGCGGTTGTCGGTGCAATCTCGCTCGCGCCTGATGAGACGGAAAAAGGTCGGCGTTTTATGCGGGAAATTATTCAAGAACTTCAGTTCGACAACTAAATTCGTATTGTGAAGTAATAGAAATTTAACTCGGCTGTTTGTTAATTATATGGTCGTTTATCAAAAAATATTATCTCGCAAGCAACTAATTTGTTTGACAAATAGTCTATAGTAAAATCCGAATTTGTTTGACACGCAACGCGCAAAAAAGGTAACTTTAGAAGAGATTTATTAATCGCAACGCGCGGAATTTTTTTTATAATTAAAGCGGTTTACACAATTCCGAAGCCTTCGACGAATTTAAGTTTTATTTTCATTTCCCTCTCTTAATTTGGATGTGCAAGAAAGTCGTTTTAATAAAACTTAAAATACTCCGACTCCAAAGACAAAATAAACTATATATATAAGTATTTTTTATAAACGAGGCAATTATTAGTTAGTATTGATAATTTCAGTTATCTGAACAGGCGATTTTCGCAGTTTGACTTCTGCATTTATTTTGTCAAAACGAGCGGATTATAATAACGAATTTTTGGTCAACTACCTCGGAGGAATTAGGGAATGAATTGGAAAGTTAGGTTATCGCTTTTATTGGCTGCAATTTTAGTAGTCGTAGCTTTGGTCAAACTGCCGTCTCAGACGCAAACACACGCGCAATCTTCTACCGAAGAAGAAAAAGCCTCTTTTAAAGCGGACAAAGTAACGAAGTATGAAAACGGGGTGATGAAAATGGAACCCCAAAATTTTGCCGTCTCCGGCGCGGTGCGCGATATGCCGACGACCGACGTGGATGCCGTCGTCAACCGCGCAAACTTTGTCAGTCTTGAGCAAGAACGCGAAAAATTGCTAAAGAGAAGCTCAAAAGACGGCGGTTTTTTGTCGCAGATATTTGACGACGAAATTAATGAATTAAACGCCGAGCGAGTTAAGAAAGTAGTTCCGGGCGCAGGCGCAGGTTACGACAATTTTCTAGACCCGCTTGTCAATAAATCGTCAAAATCCTACGCGCCTGAAGCGATGCCGACGCCAAGTTTGACTTTCGATGGGGCGACTTGGGCTGATAATTCAAACCAAGGAATCGGCAACTTAACGCCGCCCGACACAAACGGCGATGTCGGACCTAATCATTATGTCAGTTCCGTCAATCTCGTGCTGAAGTTTTTTAATAAATCCGGCACGGTGGTCGCCGGTCCCGTCAGAACTAGTTCCCTATTCACTTCACTTCCCGCAAGCGACCCGTGTCGCGTCAACAACAGCGGTGACCCGATTGTGCTGTATGATTCGCTGGCAGACCGTTGGCACATCAGCCAATTTGCCGTTCCGAGCGGCAACCTGACTTATCAATGCGTTGCGGTTTCGGTTACGGGCGACCCGACCGGCGCTTATTACGTTTGGAGTTACGGCTACCCGATTCAAGCCTTTAACGATTATCCGAAAGTCGGCGTCTGGACGGACGCATATCATATGACTTTTAACCAGTTCGGAATCACGGGCGGTTATCTGGGAGTCGGAATTTTATCACAAGACCGTCAAAAGGCTCTTGCCGGCGACCCGACCGCCGGCGCCGTTTATGTAAATATCGGCGCTTTGAACGAAAATACCGGCGGTACGCTTCCCGGCGATATTGACGGTTATGTCGCGCCGCCTGTCGGACTCGCCGAAGTTATCGGCGAATTCCGTGCCGATGAATTCGGCGATCCGGTTGACGGCGTTCGGATGTATAAATGGGTGCCGAATTTCTCCAGTCCCGGCAGCTCGACTTTGACCGTTTTGGGCGACGTGCAGCTTGCTCCTTTCGACGGAAGAGAGCCGCCGACCCGCAATGCTATCGAAGTTTTGGGAGCGACTCCAACTCAGTATCTCGACCCGATTGCCGAACGTTCAATGCACCGATTTGCCTATCGCAATTTCGGAACGACGGCAAATCCGATTAATTCTTATGTCGGGAACTTCTCGGTAAACGTCAGCGGCGTGAATCCGACAACCGCCGATACGTATCAAACAGGCGTCCGCTGGTTTGAAATGCGTCGAACGGGCGATACTTTTTCGGTATTCGACCAAGGCACGCATAATCTCTCGCCCGGCAACGGCGCCACGGGATTAAACAACTGGATGGCTAGTATTGCCCAGGACAACCGCGGAGATATTGCGTTAGGTTTCAGTCAGGCAGGCACGACGCAAAGAGCCGATATAAAAATCGCCGGTCGCACAAACAATGTGCAGAATAGCGGAACGCTCAACGAAGGCGAGACATTATTCTATCCTGCCGGCGGAACGCAGCTTAGCACGGGCGGGCGCTGGGGCGATTACAGTTCGATGAGCATTGACCCGTCCGATGACTGCACATTTTGGTATACGCAGGAGTATTATGCGGCGGACAGCCTCAACCATTGGTCAACCCGCGTCGGCAAATTCCGTTATCCGCAATGCACAGACGCTCCCAAAGCAACCGTTCAGGGAACGGTTACATTCTGCGACACGGGCGCGCCGGTCAGTAACGCATCAATCGGAGCGACCGGCGGATTCAACCGTATAACGGACGCGAACGGAACGTATTCGCTGATAGTTTCGCCCGGCAATTATGTAGTCGGTGCAACCAAATCCGGCGGATTTACCTCCGGCGGCTCGCAAAACGTTTCACTCGCAAGCGGGCAAACCGCAACGGTTAATTTCTGTTTGAACCGAGTCGCCGCAGTTACGGCGGGAACTCCGCAGATAACTTCTGAGAGTTGCGGTGTCGCCAACAATATTCCCGACCCGGGCGAGCAGATTACAATCAGCTTGCCGCTTCAAAATAGCGGTTCTGCCCCGACATCCAATTTGACGGCGACTTTGCTTTCAACCGGCGGCGTAACAAATTCGAGCGGCGCGCAGAGTTACGGCGCGATTGCCGCCGGTGCTACCGCGTCCAGAAACTTTACCTTTAAGGTTGACCCGAATATCAGTTGCGGCTCGACTATCGCGCTGACATTTAACGTCAGCGACGGAGCGATTAATTACGGAACGGTTTCGCAATCTTATACGACGGGCGCGCTGACTTTAACCTTCAGCGAAAACTTCGACGCCGTAACGCCGCCCGCGTTGCCTGTGGGATGGACAAACGTTCAGCTTTTGGGGGGCGCGGTAAATTGGACAACCAGCACAGCCACGCCTAGTTCAACGCCGAATTCGGCATTTGCCAATGATGCGACTACTCCGGCTACATCGGCTCTCGTTAGCCCTGCGATTCAAATTCAGCAGGCAAATGCACAGATTTCGTTCAGAAACTGGTATAGCACGGAAGAAACATTCGACGGAATGGTTTTGGAATTTTCAACTAATAACGGAGCAAGCTGGACGGATGTTATCAGCGGCGGCGGCTCGTTCGCCAAAGGCGGATATAACACGATTATTTCCGCTTCGACCGACAGTTCTATTGCCAATCGCCGCGCGTGGTCTGGCGTTTCCGGCGTTGGAACAGCGCCCGTTTATATTGATAGCGTAGTTAATCTTCCCGCATCGTTAAACGGTCAGAGCGTCAAATTCCGCTGGGTATTTGCAACCGATACCGGAAACGTCGGCAGCAGCAGACCTGTTATTGGCGTTAATGTTGACGACGTGCAAGTGTTCGGCGCAAGGCAATGCAACAGTTGTCCGGTAACGACCGTTTGCAAAACTCAGCGGCGTTACGATTTTGACAATAACGGAAAAGCCGATTTATCCGTTTATCGTCCGTCAACCGGAGTTTGGTATATATCGAATCCAGATTCGAGTTATTCGACCGCTCAGTTAGGCGTCTCTTCGGACAAAATAGTGCCGGCAGATTATGACGGAGATGGAAAGACTGATATAGCCGTTTATCGCCCGTCAACCGGAATCTGGTATTTACAGCGAAGCACGGCTGGTTTTACCGCCATTCAATTCGGAACTCCTGAAGACATTCCGCAACCAGCCGATTTCGACGGCGACGGCAAAGCCGATTTAGCGGTTTATCGTCCTTCGACCGGCACTTGGTTTGTTTTGAACGGAACAACAAACCAATACAGCACTGTTCAGTTCGGCGCGCCGACCGATAAACCGGTTGTCGGTGATTATGACGGCGACGGCAAAGCCGATTACGCCGTTTATCGCCCCGCAAGCGGTATCTGGTTTATCTTGCGAAGCGCGCTCGGGTCAACCGCAATACAGTTTGGTATCTCGACTGACAAACCCGTCGTCGGCGATTACGACGGCGACTGCAAATCGGATATTGCCGTTTATCGTCCTTCGGAAGGTATTTGGTATATCTTGCGAAGCACGCAAGGCTTTTTCGGCATACAATTCGGCGTTCCGACCGATTTGCCCGTGCCTGCCGATTACGACGGCGACGGCAAGACGGATGTGGCAGTTTTCCGACCCGGCACAAACGTTTGGTATCTACAGAAAAGCACGGAAGGTTTCAACGCTATTGGATTCGGTTCTAATGGAGACAAACCCGTTCCGAATGCCTTTGTGCCTTAATATGGAAACGGCGGCAAATAACTTTTCAGCAAAATCCGCCGCCTTAACTTTTCCCGAAACCGTCTTCTGAAAAAATCGGTTTCGGCTGTTAATAAAAAGCCGGAGTTGTAGAAATTTACAACTCCGGCTTTTATTTTTGTCGCCTTCATTTCAATAAATCAGCTTTTACTTTTAAGATAATTAATCGTGCAGCAGGAGAATTTGGAATTTAGATACTGGAAATGAAATACGTTCGCGCAGCTTTTCGATTTGTTTTGTTTGTCGCCGTAACGCTTGGACTTTACGGCATCTGGTTTGTCGCAGTAATTTTTGTTTCTAATAAACAATCGTGGCGGCAAAAGATTTTCGGAGCTTGGGCACGAGCGTTTGTCCGAATTGCCAATATGAAAATCGAAGTTGTCGGCGCGCCGCCCGAATCCCCGTTTTTTCTCGTCTCCAATCATTTGAGCTACACGGACATTCCCGTGCTTCGCTCCATTGTCGAGGGCGTATTTGTCGCCAAAGGCGAAATCGAAAGCTGGTTTATGGCGGGGCGAATCGTCGGCGATATGGGCGCGATTTTTATTAACCGACAAAACCGCCGCGACATTCCGCGCGCCGGAAATGAAATTCTCCAGCGATTGGCAATCGGCGAAGGCGTCATCGTTTTTCCCGAAGGCACAAGCACGAAAGGCGAAACCGTTTTGCCGTTTAATTCTTCATTTCTTGAATTTGCCGCGCGCGCCGATTTGCCCGTTTCCTACGTTTCAATCAG
>JALYZF010000130.1 GCA_030948995.1 Acidobacteriota bacterium | reverse complement strand
ATGTTGCGGTCAATATGGTAACAAATAAAATATATGTTCCTAATGCATACAGCAACGACGTTGCGGTGATTAACGACGATAGTAATTTGTCGGCAACAATTATGATTGGCGGTCGTGTCGTGTCGTCTTCGGGCAGAGGTTTGGCGCGGGCGCGTGTTGCGATAACTGATTTGAACGGCATAACGCGCTACGCAACGACAAATGCGTTCGGCTATTATCGTTTTAGCAATTTGCAGTCGGGTGAAACTTACATTGTCAACGTCAAGTCAAAAGGCTATTCATACGCTCAGCAAGTTTTGGCGGTAAATCAAGACATCGGCAACTTAAATTTTACGGCGCAGCCCGTGAAACTCCAGAGCAAAATGCAATTTAGTCCGTCTTCAGATTTTTAAGGTATTAATAAATTACGCTTCCTAAATGTCGAAAAAGATTAGCGCTTCTGATTGCGCTCCGCGTTTTCAAATTTCAGGTTGCGTTCAGCTTTCCTGCCGCGCGGTTTCGGCTTTGGTTTCGGCGTATAAGTTTTTTCCTTGGGTTTAGCAGGTTTGGTGCGCGGCGGATTTTTGAACAGTTTTATTTCTTCTTCGGAAAGCGGACGATACTCGCCGACTTTGAGCCATTTATCTTCGATATGTCCGATGCGAACGCGCTTTAATTTGACGACCGAATGACCGACCGAATCGAACATTTTTCTGATTTGCTGGTTGTGTCCTTCCGTCAGAGTTACGCGATACCAGCCATTTTTGTCGGTCGGTTTTAAGTTTTCGATTTCGGCGGGTGCGGTTTTAAATCCGTCGGGCAAAACTGTTCCGCGACGCAGTTTATTTATTGCAACTTCGGTCGGCAAGCCTTTAGTTTTTACTTCGTAAACTTTCGGGACGGTTTTCGACGCAGCGATGAAATTTGTAAATTCGCCGTCGTTTGTCAGAATTATCAAGCCTTCCGTGTTGTAATCGAGTCGTCCGACCGGATGCAGCCTGCCGAAGCCTTTGACCAAATCGGTAACGAGCTTGCGTTTTTCCGGGTCGGCTGCGCTCGACAGGTAACCTTTCGGTTTGTTCAGCAAAATATAAACATTCTCGCGCCGTTCGAGTTTTGCGTTGATTAATTTTCCGCTGACCTTGATATGGTCAATTTCGGGATTCGCTTTTGTGCCAAGTGTCGTTACGACTTCGCCGTTGACCGTAACCTCGCCGTTTTGAATAAGTTCTTCGGCTTTGCGGCGCGAAGCGATTCCAGCTTGCGCGATAAGTTTTTGCAGTCTTTCCAACATAAAATTCGACAACAATTTCGCGTATAATTTTAACTTTAATCTTCTATTTCAAAGCTCGATTTATACGAAGGCATTTGTCGCTGTATAAACTGGTTGGCTTGAAAATAACATCCTGTTTATATTTTTCCGAACGGCTCGGCATCGAAGAAATTTCAATAAATTTGCCGCCGTGAAATTCCATTCCGAAATACCAAATCGGGTCGCCGTCGCTGTCTTTATCTTCGACGGTGCGAAATTGTTTTACTTGGTCAAAACCATAAACGATTTTCTCTTTGCCGAACAAACCGTGCCTGATGTGCGTTACGGTTTTCGCTTGCCGGTTGACGATAATTTTTGTAAACGGCGCGCGGTAAATTTGCCAAACGCCGACGCTGATGCCGATTGCGCCCGCAAAAAAGCTGAACCAAATTGCATAATTCGGAATTTTGTCGTAATCGGAAAATCCGCCGAGCGCGCCGTAAACGAAAATTGAACTGACAACGAGAAAAAACAAACCGAAAAGCCACAAACCGGCTGGCGCGTCTTCAATAATCAATTCATCGGCGGTTTGTCTGACTTTCATTTCAAGAAACGCCGCCCGCCAAATCCTCAAAATCTTCGATTGACGGCAGCTCCGACAAATCCTTCAAACCAAACTGTATCAGAAAATCACGCGAGGTGCCGTATTGCATGGGTCGCCCGACGGTTTCCTTTCTGCCTTTGGCGACGATTAATTTTTTATCGAGCAGAGTTTTGATTGCCGAAGCTGATTGAACGCCGCGAATTTCTAAAATTTCGGGAACGGTTGCAGGTTGTTTATAAGCGATAACGGCGAGCGTTTCCAGCGCGGCAAGCGACAGCTTTGCCGACGGACGAGTTTTTAAAAAGGCGCGAATCTCTTCGTGATATTCGGTGCGCGTCGAGATTTGCCAGCCGCCCGCGATTTCCCGCAACTGCAAACCGCCGTTGCGGTATTCATATTCTCTAGCCAATTCTTCAACCGCCGATTCGATGAATTCTCTGTCTTCGCCTAAAACGTCAGCCAGAGTTTTGACGCTCAAAGGCTCGTCGGCGACAAAAATTAAGGCTTCGATTATCGAAACAAGTTCGGCAATGCTTCGCGTGTGTTTTTCGTTTTCTGAATCCATTTACAGTAAAAAATATTAATTTGAAATCGCGTTAAAAAGCAAAGGAAACGTCGCCAAACTTTGACCGCGATATTGCGGGCGAAAGCCGAATAAAATTATCTTCCCTTTGCCCATCGAAATTTCAACCAGTGCGGCTTTGCCTGTGATTCGTTCCGCGCCGAGAGCATAACCCGACAGCAAAATGTTTTTTGCGTAGGTAGGATATTTGGCAATGACGTTTACCAAGTTTTCTGTGTTGTTTCCAATCAATTCAAACGCGGGCGAGTTTTCAAACCATGCGATTGATTCTTTCGGCATTCCTTTGACAATCGGATTTGTCGTGTCGATTTCGGTTCGGAGAATCGAGCCGGGAATGAAAAAATCCTTGCGCGGCAAATCTTTTGTTACGTCGCGGACGGGCAGATTAAATTGTTCGATGGCGAAGTCCGAAGCGCGGTTGAGAAAAACTAAAGTTCCGCCAGCTTCGACAAATTTCTTTAAGTTTGCCACGCCTTCTTTGCCGACGCCGCCCGTGTATTCTTCGGGCATCGAGCCTTTTGGAAAACCGTTTAAGATTTGGTTCGGCGATTGGTCGGGGAAGATGATTGTGTCAGTTCTTTCAGGAAATTTTTCAGCGCGGATTTCTTTATCTGAAACTGATTGATATTCAAAGTTGTTTGACCCGCGCACAAAACGCATATATTGGCTATTCAAAACCCAACGAGTCCAACCTGCGTCCATTACAGGAACAGAAGATTTATAAAGCAGTTTTATTGGCAGTGGTCTGTCTGTCGAATCTGCCCAATCGCCATAGACTTTTGGTGCTTTTGTAAAAGTAAAAGGTTTATATGCTTTTTCAATTTCGACATTCATCAGCAAAACTAAATCGTGCGCCGTTACATCGTAAGGTGGAATTGGATTTCCTTTTTCATCTCGTAGGTCAGGATATTTTTGCGGCTCAATCACTGCT
>JALYZF010000121.1 GCA_030948995.1 Acidobacteriota bacterium | reverse complement strand
GTGCAGCGGCGACGAATCTTTTTTGTCTAAATACTGTTTCAACAGAGGTTAAATCCACTTGACCTTTTCATCAATACTTATACCTCCGAGCGGTGAAAATAGCGTCGGGACCGCTGTTTATTTCTTGAACTTTTTTTCCTTGATTGTCATAAACATACGTGGATTTATGAGCGATAGAATCTTCGCGGTAGACGATTACCTCTGACAGTTTTCCAGAGCAATACGTAAAAACGGCGTGTTTGTTCAATCCTTCGGCATTGGCTACCTCTTTACCGTAATACTCCTTCCAGCCGCTAATCAAACCTTCGGCGTTGTAGAAATAACTTGACGTATGTTCAATCGATCCGTCAACTTTATAAAGCGTTCGTTCGATTTCATTTCCTTGTCGGTTGTAGAGAACAACTTGAGTTTGGTAAGGATTTACAATACGGAGTGAGCGAATCGGTCCGGCTGAGCCATCATATCTGTCTATTCCTACGGTTTGAGCAGGAGATTGGCTGTAAAAAGTGAGGAGGATAAAGATGATAGTAAATATTGTTTTCATAAAATATCTTGTAATGCGATGGCTTCTTTATTTGTTTCAAAGAGGATAAATTTTGACGATTAGTGGTTAGTTTACATCAACTCAAATTAAGACACTACTAAGTTTTTCGTTTCCGTTTGTCCAAAATTCTTTTTATCTTCTTCGGCAATCTCGCCGATTTTCAGCATTAAAAAGTCGGCGATTTCCTTGTGTGTTCTGAGGCTGTCGCGCTTTTCGTAAAATTCCGAAAGGTCAATCGGCGCGCCGAAATAAATGCGAACTTGCTCGCCGCCGCGCCAGTTCCCCAAAATTTGTTTCGGCAAATCATTTCCCAGTCCGGCGATAAATATTGGAACAACCTGCGGGCGCGCCGACATTATTACTTTCCCGATGCCGGGTTGGGCGGGCAAAAAATTATACGGGTCGGAACTTAAGTTTCTCTTGCCTTCGGGATGAAAACCGATGACGTGAGATTTCCCCACAGAGCAAATCTGTATGAGGCGACGCACGCTGTATTTGTCAAACTCGCGTTTTTTTATTTCCTTTTCTTCACGAAAAAACGGCGGATACATCGCCCACCAGCCCATTACAAAATTTACGAACCAACCAATCGGCGACGTATAAAAAAACTTGGCGCGAACAGGGAAAAATAAAGTTATCGGGCGCTTTGTGCGGCGAAATAAAACGCTCGAAACCGTATACATATCAAAAAACGAGCGGTGATTTGCAACCAGAAGAAGCGGTTTTTCGGCGTCCGTGTTTTCGACGTTTTCAAGTCCGAAAACATTCATCAAATTATAAGTAGCGAGATAAATCCAGAGCGAACCGACGTGCCGCTGGCAAAATGTCCAAAAGCGTTTCCACGAACCTCGATTCATTTTGTCCGCCAGCTTGAAACCGATTTTTTCAAACGGTTCGAGAACGGAAAATTCTTCTCTTGTCGGAACAATTTTAGTATTTGGCGAGCTGCTGTCGACGGCGCTTAAAGTTTGATTAGGATTTTCAGCTTCCATTGTAGATTCGGCAAAGGAAAATTTTAGCGTAGTGATTATCAAAGACAAAATTGAGGAACGTTTGTCTATCATACATTAATGATTGATTGTTTGTTTGGTATGAGATTCTTTAATGTATAGTTGAATGCAGCGAAAGGAAAAAAGTCAATGGATTCTGTAACAAATTTATTGCTGACGGCAACGGGCGTGATTCTGCTTGCCTTAGTTTTCTACGACATTTACGCGACTATCCTGCGGGCGACAAAACATCTGGGTCCATTTAGCGAAATCATCAATCGAGGTTCATGGCAGATGGTTTCGCACTTATCGCAAAATCTCGACCGTCGCTGGCGACACCGCATTCTTTCGTCAATCGGTCCGCTTTTGATGCCGATTTTAATCGGTTTTTTCATTTTAGTTCTTCTTACGGGATTTGCGCTCGTTTATCTGCCGCGTATGGAAACAGGCTTTAAAATCGAGAATCAAACGCAAAACAGTTTGATTTTTCAAGCATTTTATTTCAGCGGCATAACGCTTTTGACAATCGGTTACGGCGACATTGTGCCGATTACAAGCGTTACGCGCATCGCCGCCGTCGTCGAAGGCGTAACTGGGATTGCCGTCATTTCGCTTTCGATAACTTATCTGCTGACCGTCTATCGTGCACTAGAACGCAAACGCGCTGTTGCGCTCAAGTTTTACCATCAGGCACGACAGGGCGCGGACATTTCCGGCTTTCTCTCAAGTCATTTCTCTCGCGGACGCTTTCACAGCCTTGCCGAATTTTTGCGTGAGGCAACGCACGATTTGCAGGAACTGCTCGAATCGCATCTTGAACATCCGGTCATTCATTATTTTCATCCGTTGGAAGTTTATAAAGGATTTCCCCGCGCTCTTTTTTTCGTTCTTGAAACGGTGGCGATTCTCAATGCCCACGTTGACGAAAAAGAATATGTCGAAGCTGGCGACCACCCCGACGTTTTAATCGCGGGCGACAATGCGCGGCACGTTTTGTTTGAGCTTGTTACATCGGTGAAACTCGAAACACACGCGACCGAACCGTTTGAGTCTGAAGCAGAAACGCTTCTTCGCCTGCGAAAATGTTTCAACCGCGCAATGAAACATCTGCAAAAATCCAAAATTAAAACTCGCGCAGACATTGAACAAGCATTTCTCGAATACGCCGCAGACCGCTCGGCTTGGGAACGTCAGCTTTATCATTTTGCCAATTTTCTCGGCTACGATTGGGATGAAGTTACGGGCGACCGCAGTTTGGATGATGCAACCGATGATGAAGTTACGGAAAGGCACGAAGCATTGACCACAGGCGAGGAAGCGACTAATCGGTAACAAAATAAAACTCCTGTTTTTGCCGATTGTTTCGCTTTACAGGTAAAGCCAATTATTAACAAAATACTTTAGAAATTTAGCTTGTTCCAAAAATTTTAGAAACAAAATTGCCGTGCAGAAATTCCTGCGGATTAATCTGGCTTTGCAGGACAACGCCTTTATGTTTGTTTGTCAGAAGCATCATTGCGGCTTGGCAGAGCGGCGCGGCGGTAGTTGTCTGAATCGCGCGCAAACGATTTCCGTTGATTTGAACGGGTTCGACAAAAAACGCTTTTTCAAGCATTCGCCGCGTCCCTTTTGCGTCAAACCCGTCAACCGCCGCGTGAGCAAGAACAAAATCATCTTCGACGGCGGGAATTTTATGCAGAAATTCTTTCAAAAGAATGTCGGGTAAATTTTCGTGTTCAAATTTATTCAAAATCATTTCTTCGGCGGCAATTTTTTCAATTATCGTTTCAACCCAATCGAAATGCCCGACGTGCCGCAAAGTTTTGTAATCAAGCGATTTTGCCTTGTGTCGAAAGTAATCGGGTAAATCCGCCGCGCCACCCGATGTTAAATCCGCTTCGTAAGTTCTGCCGCCGATGATGATTGTTTCTCTGTCGGAAAGCGCGGGAACTTGACGGATTTCAAAATCCCGAACGACGCGCGCCGGTTTGACGTATTCGGTCGCCACGCCAATCGGCGACCACGTAAAACCGTAAAAATGCGGGCGATGCGCGTGCGCCGTGAGCGCGCCTACTTTCATCTCGATTTTTTCCACCGTTTCGTTTTCAAACTGCACGACAAATTTTCTGTAAAGCGACATTGCCAAAACATTGATAAAACCGGGCGCAAGCCCTGTCTGCAAAACGAATCCCGTTTCGGCGTCCTTTGCTAAATTTATTATTTCGTCAGTTTCAAAAACGTATTCCGTGAGATTTGCGTAGTGCATTTTGAAATCTTTCGCAAAACGCGCCATTCGTGGCGCTTGGCTTCCGGGCGAACAATCAAGAAGAATGTCGCACGTTTCAAAAGCCGAATTCATCGCTTCATTCGACTCGTTCGGCAACATCAAAACCGTTTCTACTTTTGAAGTTTTCTTAGAATTTTCAACAACTAATTTTTTGGCGTTTTGAATATTGGCTTCGGAAACGTCGCCCAAAAATATTTCAATTTCCGTCTCCGACCATTCGCGTAGAAGCAGCGCGGCAGCTTCACCGATTCCGCCCGAACCGGCAATAAAGATTTTTTTCGTCATTTTTCGGATTTATTTTTCGCTTTTATAAGAAGCGTCGTTATCAGCCCTTTCGTTTTCGTCTATGGCGGTCAAATTTTTGTTAGCTTCTTGGTGAAGGCTGCCGACCTGCGCGTTAAATTCGCCTTCGGCGCGCGTCGCCGGGTCGCCCGTTAAAATTCCGCCGATTTGTTCAAGCCCGCCGATAATCATTTGTTCGACCGATTCGAGATTTTCCGTCGTGTGATTTATTTCGGTTTCCTTTTGTTCTTCATTTTCTTGAATCATATAAGAAATTTTACAACTAAAAAACCGACTTTGCGAATTCGGGCAAAATCGGTTCGGTTAAAATCTTAAAATTACGTTTTAGGTCAAATCAATTGCCGCTCCCAAACCACTGCTGTAAAAAATAAAGAATGCTCAGCGAAATAGCGACGCCAAGCGAGAAAAACATAAATTTTCTTACCCTTGTTTTATCAAACATATTTTTACAATTTATCGAGTTCGATTACTACAAGCATTTGTCGTTTGTAGTCTATTAAATAAAATAACTTATTCCTTTGCGAGTATTTATACGAAGTTAAATTAGGATTTCTGAAAATTTCCTTCCCATTTGTATCTGCAATTAAAAGTCCGTTTTGTTTGTTCAATGCAATAAAATGGTTTTTCTGATTATCAAAAAATAACTCGCCGTTGACCTCTCCTTCAGCAGACATCGCAAAGCCATTAAATTTGATTCTTTCGATAATTTTGTTTTCTTCTATTTCGTAAAAAATTATCTCCGAAGGAAATTCACGTTTGTTTTCGTCAATTATCTTTTGGTTGTAGCCGATTCCGAGCGTTTTGTTATCTATCCAACATAATGGTCTGTCCCAATCTAACTCCCAAGGCTCATCAGTCAATTCAATTATATTATTGGAAAGCTCAAATTCTTGCAAAAACATTTCAATTGAATACGACGTGATTTGACCGTAAGGATGCCAAATCCAGCCATTGCTGGTAAATGTTTTTGAATCGGGCGAAACGAGTAAGGAACTGTGGAAATAATCGAAATAATTTGAATCGGTTTCGTAATCAATGATTCGGTTCGTGAGAATCTCACCAGTGTCAAGACAAGTTATATCTAATCTGTTCCAATCAGTACCGTGAATTAAATAACTTTGATTATCCTTCGAGTAAAAAGCTATCGGAAACAGACTAACAGATGCGCCGTAATCACCGCGCTTTAAATGTTTACTGTAACTTGGCTCGGAAAGGTCAATAACTGTTCCGTCAGTTCCATTCTTTTCAACAACGCAGACGTAATTTCGGAAACTGTAAATTTGTAAATTTAATTTGTAGGAAGCAAAAGATAGGTCGGCTACAAACCGCCTTGTATTTGCCTTACAATCAAATAAAAAAACGTTGCCGCTTTTACAAACAATTATCACCTCTAAATTTTCACGGTTAGATATTTCCGCAAAAACAATTTCCTCGTCTTTGATGTCAAGTGAAAAAGTTTGCATCATCGTTACTCGATATTAAAATACTTCGCCTGCGGATGATGAACGATAATTGCCGAAGTGGATTGTTCAGGATGAAGTTGAAATTCTTCCGACAGTTCGACATCAATTCTTTCCGGTCGAAGCAGTTCAAAAAGTTTCGTCTGGTCTTCCAAATTCGGGCAAGCCGGATAGCCGAAACTGTAACGCGAGCCTTGATAACCTTGATGAAAAAGTTTCGTCAATTCTTTCGCGTCTTTGTCGGCAAAGCCCAATTCTTCGCGGATTCGTTTGTGCCACATTTCAGCAAGCGCTTCGGCGGATTCGACCGAAAGACCGTGAAACAAAAGGTATTCGGTGTAGTTATCCGATTGAAAAAGTTCGAGCGCGTATTCGCTCGCGCGGCGTCCCATTGTAACGAGTTGAAACGGCACGACATCAATTTTGTCCGAATCTTTTGCGGCGAAATAATCAGCCAGACAAAGATTTTTGCCGCCGCGCTGTTCAAGCGGCTGGCGCGGAAAAGTGAAGCGCAATTTTTCCGTCGTTTTGTCGTCTTCGTAAATGATTAAATCATTTCCCTCTGATTGACACGGAAAATAACCGTAAACGACTTTCGGCGTTAAGAGATTTTCTTTTTTAGCTTTTTCTTTTATTGCGGCAAATTTCGGATAAACCGTATTTTCGAGAAGTTTCGCGTAATCTTCCTTCGACGATTTACCTTGCTTGTATTGCCACTGACCTTTGAAAAGCGCGGTTTCATTGATGAAAGCAAAAACTTCGTCCAAATCAATTTCGCGGACGACTTTTGAACCGTAAAACGGTGTAACCGGAATTTCGACTGTTTGCGAAACGTCTGATTTATTAGTGTGCGCTGCGTCGCCGGAAACTCTGGATTTAACACGCGCCGCTTGTTTGCCGAGTTTTGCGTCTTCGCCAACTAAATCTTCCGCGTCTTCCACTGTTTGAATTGCGGCTTGGTCTTCAGTCTTAGGTCTCCGGTCTTCGATTGTGCCATTTCCTGCCGCAGCCTTTTGAACTCTTGTTGAGGCGCGGGTTTCCGCCTGTGTGTCCTCTGCGGCTAAATTTTTCTGCGTTAATTTATCCATCGCGTGTAGTCCATCGAACGCATCACGCGCGTAAAAAAGTTTGCCGTTGTAAAGCGGAACTAATTCGTCGTCAACATACCGGCGGTTCAAAGCCGCGCCGCCCAAAACAACCGGAACATTGATACCGCGCTCGTTCATAATTTCGAGATTATCGCGCATCACGAGTGTTGATTTAACCAGCAAACCGCTCATCCCGATTGCGTCGCACCTTGTTTCTTCAAAGGCTTTTAAAATATCGTCAACCGGCTGTTTGATTCCTAAATTTACGACTTTATAACCGTTGTTCGTCAAAATAATATCAACCAGATTTTTGCCGATGTCGTGAACGTCGCCTTTGACGGTCGCTAAAACCATCACGCCTTTATTCGACTCGCCCTCTGTCTTTTCCATAAACGGCTCGAGAAATTTAACGGCGGTCTTCATCACTTCCGCCGACTGCAAAACGAACGGCAACTGCATTTGTCCGCTTCCGAATAAATCGCCGACCGTTTTCATTCCGTCAAGCAAAATGTCATTGACAATATCAAGCGCCGGATAAGTTTCCAGCGCTTTTTTCAAGTTGTCCTCCAGCCCGATTTTTTCGCCGTCAATAATGTGATGTTTCAATTTTTCTTCGGTCGAAAGATTGCTGACATCAACCTTCATAGATTGCGCCGTTTTGCCCTGAAACATCGTCGTAAATTCGCCGAGCGGGTCGTAGATGCAAATGTCGCTTTCAAATTTCCGTCGGTCGTAAATCAAATCAAGCGCAACTTCGATTTCGTGTTCGTTAAAGCGATTAAGCGGCAAAATTTTTGAAGCGTTGACGATTGCCGAATTCATTCCGGCTTCGACCGATTCGTGCAGGAAAATTGAATTAAGAACGACACGCGCCGCCGGATTCAAGCCGAAAGAAACATTCGACACGCCCAAAATTATATTGGCTTCCGGCATCTCGGCGTGAATTTGTTTGATTGCTTCGATTGTCTCAGCGGCGTTTCGCCTGTCTTCTTCAATCCCGGTCGAAATCGGCAAAGCGAGCGGGTCAAAGAAAATATCGTGTCCTTCAAAGCCAAATTCGACAGCTTGTTTATATGCTCGATGCGCGATTTTCAATTTCCCTTCCGCCGTCCGTGCCATTCCTTCTTCGTCAATCAATCCAATAACAACCGCCGCCCCGTATTCCTTCGCCAACTCCAAAACCTTCAAAAATCGCTCTTCGCCGTCTTCATAATTCGTCGAATTCAAAATGCATTTGCCGCCTGCGTGTTGAAGACCAGCTTCCATTTTCTGCCATTCGGTCGAATCAAGCATCAGCGGAATTTTCACGTTCGTTACAAGCCGCGAAACGAGTTCGTGCATATCTTTTTCGCCGTTGCGCCCGACGAAATCGACATTCACATCCAAAATATGCGCGCCTTCGCGCTCCTGTTCTTTTGCCAAAGAAACAAGTCCGTCCCAATCTTCCCTTTCGAGCAAATCACGCATTTTCTTCGAGCCTGACGCATTGACGCGCTCGCCGACAATCAAAAACGAATTGTCCTGCGTGTAAGGCTGTTGAATAAAAATGCTCGACGCCGACGGAATTAAATTCGTTTTTCTTTGTTTCGGCGAAAGTCTTTCGACTTGTTCGACAACCAACTTCAAATGTTCGGGCGTTGTTCCGCAACAGCCGCCGACGATGTTCGCGCCGAAATCCTGCGCGAAATGCAAAACCTGTTTTGTAAAACTTTCCGGTGTTTCGTCATAGTGCATTGCGCCGTCTTTAACTTCCGGCAAACCTGCATTCGGCAAAACCGACACGGGAAGTGGCGCGTTTTCGCACAGATATTTGATACTTTCAGTCATTTGTTTTGGACCCGTTCCGCAATTCATTCCGATAACGTCAATCGGAAACGGTTCAAGCGCGGTCAGCGCGGCGGAAACTTCAGTTCCGTTGAGCATCGTGCCGAAAGTTTCGATTGTTACCTGTGCGATGACGGGGAGTTTAATTTTGAATTTTTTGAAATGCTCAAAAATGGCGGTCAGAGCGATTTTGGTTTGCAGTATATCTTGACAGGTTTCAACGATAAGCAAATCCACGCCGCCGTCAATCAATCCTGCAACCTGAACCGCGTATGAGTTTTTCAAATCTAGAAAACTGACATGCCCAAGCGTCGGCAATTTTCGTCCCGGTCCCATCGAACCGGCGACAAAGCGCGGCTTGTGTTTGGTCGAAAAATCGTTGGCAATTCGTTTTGCGAGACGCGCGGCTTTAGCGTTCATTTCATACGTCATATCCGCCATTCCGTATTCTTCAAAATCGAACGTCGTTCCATTGAAGGAATTTGTCTCGATGACATCGCTGCCGACTTCCAAAAATCCGGCGTGAACTTTTTCAACCGCGTCCGGTCTGGTATTCAACAAGTTTTCATTGCAACCTTCAAACCTAAGCCCGCCAAAGTCGTCAAGCGAAAGATTTTGAACTTGTAAATTTGTTCCCATCGCGCCGTCGAAGACGACGATTTTTTCTTTTAATAAATCAAGAAATGATTTCATATAAAACTATTTGTAAATTTTCCTTTGATTCAATCAATCTAAAATTGGATAAATTGTGATTACGATACTTACGCCAATTTCTGCAATCCGCTTGATTGTTTCGGATGAAATTTTTGTATTAAACCTCTTTTCAGTATTTCCACTTTCAAAGCCAATGTCGAATCTTTTTTCAAGACAGTTATTCCAAGTTATTTGAGATTCAAGCGGCAAATTTTCAATTAAAGAACAAAAAGCAGAAATTGTTTTATCAGGTTCTCCATAAACGCCCGCTTCAATTACGTTTAAGTGAAATTCGAGCGAAGCAAAATCATTTCCGTTATCTAATCGGTCGTGATATAAAACATCTACACCATCATTAAAACAATCAATTAAAGATTGCAGGTCTTCATTAGATTCAATTTCTAAATCAACATTTGCGAAAACAATATCCTGTTTCATCTTTAAGCTCTACGCATCTTTAACCGAATTTATGTTTCCTTTCTGAAGAATAAAGCGTCATTAAAAATTAAAAACTCCGCGCCGAACAAGCGTAGAGTTTTCTATAAAAATTATTCAGTTGAAACTCATAGCTGTTTAGCGTTTATTTTTCGTGGTCGCAAGTCGCCGTAACTCACCACGTTGTTGAATTATAAAGTCTAGCGGCAACCGTTTCGACAGTCAAACTTAAACACAAAATACAAGCCGTTTTCGTAAGAAACAATTTGAAATAAACAAAAATTTATTTTATTTTTAAAGTCGGGTCGCCCAGCAAAACCCACGAAAGACGCACGTCGCGTCCGCCGTTGATGCTGGTTTTGGCGTCTTTTACCAAATCGCCGAGGCGGGAAAAATTCCCCGCGCCGATTTGCCCGTAAAAGTGCGTTGCCATTATTTCCTGAATGTCAGGCGTTGTTAGCCCCGAAGAAGCCCAGCTTGCCACCGCGCCGTTTTGTCCTTTCAATAGAACTTCGGCAAAACTGTCGCCGGCGGCGGTTGGATTCGGGCTGATAAAATAACCGTTCAGACAGGTCAGCATTGTAAAAATAGACAGTTTTGTGTTTGTCATCTGAGCCACGTCGGAACTGGATAAAAACGAAGAATCTACCCAAGCGGCGGTTGTGCCGTGACCCGAATAATTTACAAGAAATCTTCCGTTGTTGATTTCGGTCAGCAATTGAGTTCGGGCATTCGGCGCGGCGCGATTAATCATAAAACTGTTGACCGTCGGCGGCAATTGCTGGCGCAGGCGATTGCTTAACCCTTCAAAATCATAACCGTTCGGCAAATCGCTTGCGAAAATTACGCCGCGCGTCAAACCTTGCCCGACCGTTTGCTCAAAAGTGGTAACTTTATTTAGAAGCTGCGTAACGGTCTGTCCGTTTTTGACGGGCAGTCTGCCGATTGCCAGTTCCGCTAAACCGTCATCGTTAAAATCCGCCAAAGCGTCGTCGCTGCCCGTTTCCGTGTAAAGAGTATCGACCAACCTAGTCGGGATAAAGTCGTTAAATCCGCCGCTCAAATAATTTTTCGGGTCGTAGGTAGCGTCGCCAATCAATAAAACATAATTCGGTTTTGTATGCCATTTACTCGATGCAAACTGCAGAAAATTTCTAATCGACAGCGAGCTTAAAACGCCGAAATTAAATTCGTCGTAAACGTCCTCAATATCTACGACTTCGACGCTCATTCCCTGCGCGCGCCGATACGCCGCCCAATCATTCGCCTGCGCCGCCCAATCTTTATAAGTAATAATCAGCAAATCGGCGTCGTGATTTGAAGTCGAAAGAGTCGAAGGCACATTCCGAATTATCGAATCGACAGGCAAAATTGCCGTATCTTCGACCGCATACATTACGCGACCGCGAACGGCAGGCAGATAAACGCGATACGTTCCGCCGTTTTGCTCGACCGGCATTCCGGTAATTAGCGTCGGGCTGTCAGAATATGTAACGTCGAAAACGCGAATGTCCGGCGATGTAAAATTCTCCAGATAGCTGGCACGATAATTCGCCGTATAAAACGACAGGCGATTTTGCTGAGCCTGATATTTTCTGGCAAATCCTATTTTTACAGATTCAAACAAACTGTTGTCGCCCGAACCCTGCAGCGCCGTCAGTTGCAGATTATTTGCGCCTTCTAGTAGATAAGAAGTCGGAATATCAAAATGCTGCCGAGATAAATCGCGCTGATTTCCGTTGACCGAACCAATATCGTGACTGTTTAGAATCACGCGGGTTTGATGGGCAGTTTCCGTTAAACCCTGAATTCCTATATCAAACGTGGAATTAGCAGACGAAAAATCAATTCCCGTCAAGCTGAATGTAATTGCCGCTCCCGAACTGGTTATTGCCGAGCCGAAAAAGTTTTCCGCATCGCCGTTTAAGATGCTGGAAGAATAAATGAAGCGGTCTTTTTTGGTAAACGACTGTGCGTAATTTCCAGCTAAAACGCGCACGCCGATTGGACGCCTGATAGTTGTTCCAATCCGCTTGCCGTTTGTCGCGCCGACCACTAAATAATAAATTTGCGCGTTTGCTTCGAGCGTGTCGATTCCGCGTCCGTAAAATTCAATATAATCGCCGTTTCCGCCAACATTGATGGCTTGCTCGTTGCCGTTGACATAAAGCTGCCACAGCGCCGTCGGCGCGTTTACGTCAAAGCCGTTTGCCAAGAGTTCGGCGCGCGTTACGCGGTAAATTCCTTCTCTGCTGACAGCCATTTTCACGCCCGGTTGCGCCGCCACCCAAAGCTGTCGTGCCGCGTCGGGCGCAATCGTGCCTTGCGTAACTTCCGACTGCAAATCCGGCGGCAAAATGTTTTCATCTTTCAAAACAGTCGGATTAGAAGTTATCGCGTTTGATTTTAAAGTTTCGGAAGAGATGCCGGAAATTTTACTTAAATCTTTGACTGATTGAGCGGAAAAACGGCTTGAAGTATTTTTTTGCCCATTTATGTTCAGAGTTTCAATATAATAAACAGAATCCAAATCACCGCCCGCATCGAAAAATGAATATTTTCTGCCCGTAGATTTTGCTTCGCCGGTTTCCAGATACGCGCCCGAAATCAAACCGCGATTGACGACTTGCTTGCCGTCGCCGTCGATTCTATAAACTTGAAATCCTAAATTATTCGATTCCAAATCCATCTGCCATTCGAGCCAGACGCCCTGACCGTCCGAAAAGGCTTCGGTTTTATTAAATTTTATCGTAGCTTTTATATTCTTGACATCTTTCGCTCTTTGAGCGGAGATTGGAAAATTCACCGCTAAAAATAAAAATAAAAATATTATTCCGACCGATATTTTTTTCATAACTTTTCCCCGCGCTACTAACTGCAAATAAATACTCTGAATCTGTTGTTGTAGAGAGTTTCAGAACTGAAATTTTCGGATTGTATGAACTGACAACGGAAAATTTTACGCTTTTTCTATGTTTTTGCCAAGAAAAACTTCCAATTCTCAACAAATAAATAGGATTTATTCCTAAACAATTTTTGAAATTCTTTGATTGAACAAACAATTATTTGTTGTATTATCAAAATAAATTCTAAAACTTCGATGAAAAAATCTATGAAATCAATGCGAAAATTTACCGCTTATCTTTTTGTAATCTCGATTTTTCTTTCGTTTATTCCGCATCAAACACAAATTATTGCCGCCGCACGCGAACCTGCGCGCGGTAAGCACGCGATGGTTGCGTCGCAGTCGAAACTCGCCTCGCAGATTGGAGTTGACGTTTTGAAACGAGGAGGGAATGCGATTGACGCGGCAGTTGCCGTCGCTCTCGCACTTGCCGTGGCGTATCCCGAAGCCGGAAATCTGGGCGGCGGCGGTTTTATGTTGATTCGTTTTCGTGACGGCAGAACGACTTCAATTGATTACCGCGAGCGAGCGCCGCAGGCGGCAAGTCGCAATGTTTTCGTAAATAAAAACGGCGAGCTTCTAAAAGGCGAAGGCTCTTCAACGGTCGGTTACCGCGCTTCCGGCGTTCCCGGAACACCTGCCGGTTTAGATTACGCTTTCAAAAAATACGGCTCGAAAAAAATCAAATGGGCGGAACTCGTCGAACCCGCGCGCGCGCTTGCTCAAAACGGTTTTGTTTTATCTGACCGGCTGGCAAATCTTTTCCAAACTTACAAGGGAACTTTAAGCAAATACGACGACAGTAAAAGAATTTTCTTGAACGGCGGAAAATTCTTTGAAGAAGGCGACATCTTAAAACAGCCCGAACTCGCGCAGACGCTCTCTCGCATCGAAACGGGCGGCGGGCGCGAATTTTACGAGGGCGAAACGGCGCGGCTGATTGCGGCGGATATGAAAGCGCACAACGGTTTGATAACCGCCGAAGATTTAAAAAATTACCAGCCGAGCGAGCGCGTGCCTCTTCGCGGCACATATCGCGGCTATGAAATCATCACAATGCCGCCACCGAGTTCGGGCGGAATCGTGATGCTGCAAACTTTAAATATGCTCGAAAAATATGACGTTCGCGCGATGAATTTTGCTTCGTCTGAAAAATATCATATTCTAACCGAGAGTTTGCGACGCGCCTTTGCCGACCGCTCGGAATGGATGGGCGACCCCGATTTTACCAGTGTTCCGGTTGCCGAATTAATCAGCAAAAATTACGCTGACGCGCGCCGCTCGACAATTGATTTGAACCGCGCCACAAAAAGCTCGGACGTAAAAGCCGGTTTAGTTGCAGGCAAAGAGCCAACCGAGACGACGCATTTTACGATTGTTGACGCAGACGGAAACGTAGTAACAAATACCTACACGATAAACGATTTATACGGCTCGCGCGTAACGGCGAAAGGAACGGGCGTTTTGCTGAATGACGAAATGGACGATTTTGCCGCGCAGCCCGGAAAAGCTAATATGTTCGGACTAATTCAAGGCGAGAAAAACGCCGTCGAGCCGCGTAAGCGACCGCTTTCTTCGATGACGCCGACGATTGTTTTGCGAAAAGACGGCTCGCTCTGGTTTGCTTTGGGCGCGCGCGGCGGACCGCGTATTATAACCGCCGTTCTGCAAACGGTTATTAATGTGATTGACCACGATATGGACATTCAGCAGGCGATTGACGCGCCGCGCATTCATCATCAATGGTTTCCCGATGAGATTGTCAGCGAGCCGTTCGGGATGAGTTCCGACACGCGCAAAGCGTTAGAGAATCTCGGACATAAATTTTCTGCGTCTCCGGCTTATATCGCATCGGCGACCGGAATTATGATTGACGAAAAAGGCGTCCGGCTCGGCGCAATTGATTCGAGAAGCGACGGCGAAGCAATCGGTTATTAAAATCCGGCTGAACCTAATCTTTTCAATACGTTTTTGACTTTTCAGATTTGAGATTTATTTTCAGGCAGATTTTCGAGATTTCGCTGCGATTAATTTTTTATTCAAAGAAATAGTAATTGTGTTAATCTTGAAAACAATTTCTAGTTCGGAGGAAAAAATGAATTTTATAAATAAAAAAGTTTTTTTATCTTTGTCTTTGACTTCTCTTGTCGGATGTTTTGGTTTGGCTTGCCAGCAGCCTGTCGCAAACGGAAATCAGATGAATGCGACGGCGAATATTACAAGCCCGCCGCGCAATACAAATTCTGTAACTGGAGCAAATTCTTTCAACGACAGTTCGACCAATTCGGCAATCAACACGAAAGAACCCGAGCAATATCAGGCGACCGTGATGCTGAAACTCGAAACGGCGGGCGCGCAAAATATGTCTCTGCCGCCGCTCAAAGCCGAAGTTGCCCGCAAGAATAACGACCGACGGATGGAATTTAAATTGCCGACCGGCGAAACCATCGTTTTTTTGGACAAAGGCGGCAGGCAATTGCTGATTCAGCCGGATAAAAAACAATATGCCGAACTCGATAAAGAAGCCGTCGGTTTTGAAGTGCGCCGTTTTTTGATGCCTGAACAAATTGTCAATCAATTAAAGGCGATGAAAGGCGTCGAGCAAGTCGGCGAAGAAAAAATTGACGGGCGCGATGCGATAAAATATCGTTTTGCTTCCAGCACCAATACGCAGTCGCAGGCTGGAAAAGTCGACACCGAATCCATTATTCTTGTTGACAAGGAAACCGGATTGCCGTTGCGTTCGTTTACAAATTCGGCTTCGCAGGGAAACGTGCAGGGCATTAACGGGTTGAATCTAATCACGGAACTTAACAATATTCGCACCGATGTTGATGCAAATCTTTTTAATGAGCCGACCGACTACAAAAAGGTTGCGCCGGAAGAAATTCGCGCTCAGATAGATATTCTTTTCAAAGCGGCAACGGCGATTATCGGACAAGTAATGAAATCCGCGCAGCCTGCGACACAAAGCAGCCCGACGGCTACGACGACTCCGTAACCAAACAAGGAAACAAATGAGCAAATTTTTACTTTTTTTAGCGGGCGCGATTTTGGGCGCAGTCATCGGCGGCGTGCTGGTTTTGTATAATTTCTCCGGTGCGCCGCGTGCCGCACAGATTCCCGGCGCGCCGATTCAAGCGCCCGATGCTTCGGGAATTCCGGCTGGCACGGCGACCGTTACCTTGAATCAACAGTTTTTCGATACGGTTTTAGGAACGATTTTTCGCGATATGAACGCTCCGGCTTTTCCGCTTAATCTGACCGGACAAAATTCTGCAATTTCCGAATTTCAGCCGACGAAAATTGCCTTCCTGCAAAACGGCAATTGCGACGGCAAAATTACGCTTTTGCCCGAAGGCAGCAACATTAAGACAGGCGTGCATCTCGAAGACGGAAAAATCAACGCGCCGCTCGCCTTTTCGGGAAGCACGTCGATTTTTGGTCAATGCGTTCAGTTTTCCGGCTGGGCACAGGCAAATATGAATCTTCGTTTTGACGAGCAGCAGCAAACCGTTTTCGGTCAATTACAAATTGATACTGTAAATCTCGACGGCGTAAACCCGCTTGTCAGCGGCATTATCACGCCGATTGTGCAGACTTCGCTCAACAATCGCGTCAATCCGATTGTAATTTTGCGCGGTCAGCAAATCGCTTTAAATTTGCCGATTGCCGCAACGGGCGGCACATTAAAAGCGCAAGTCAAAGACGTTCGCTCAGATATTAAGGAGAACAATTTGAATCTTTATATCACTTACGATTTTAAAGGACAGAAAGAAAATCAAACTGCTCAATAAAATATATTTCAATAATAAAAAAGGGTAAAGCGAACATTGCTTTACCCTTTTTTATTTGTAAATAATCGATTTCAAAACTAGCGTCTCGATAAATAATTTGCCGCTAGCGACGCAATATCGTCCATCGCGCTGCCGTCGTGATTGGAATCCATAAAACTCGAAACCATATCCATCAAAGGATTGCCGGACGATTGCATTTGTTGCTGCTGCTGATTTAAAAGATTCGACAAACCGCCAGCGTCCAAATTTTGCTGCTGCTTTTGGCGTCCGAGATAGCCCATTACAATCGGCGCGAGCGTGATTAAAAGCTGTGCGACTTGCCCGACATCGAGACCGGAATTTTTGCTGACTTGCTGCGCCGCCGCGCCTTGGTTTTGCCCGAAGATATGTCCTAAAATACCGATGCCGTCGTCGTTTTGCGCCACGCTTGAGTTGTTCAGATAGCCGCCCAAATTATTTAAAATTCCGCCGTCGTGATTTTCTTCTAAAGCGTTCGATAAACTTTCCGCGCCTTCAGGCTGCGAGGCGTTTCTGGCAAGCCCGCTCAAAATCATCGGCAAAGCCATTTGTATCGCGCTTTGCGTAACGGTCGGATTCGCGCCGAGCATCTGGCTGATTTGATTCGTCGTCTGAGTTCCCTGCTGCTGTCCAAGCAAATCTTCTAATGAAAACATATTCTTCTCCCTTTCTTCCTAAAAATTTAAGAAAATGGTAGCAGAAAAATGAACGTTTGTCTTTTGCCGTGTTAAATTGAATCGAGCAAAGTGTGGAAAATCTCAAAAATCAAAATTCTTATTATTCTCGTCGTTTTAATCGGCGCGGTTTGTTCGCTTTTTTACTTTTTCTTTAAGCGGGAAAACAAACCGGAAATAATTCCGATATCGAAAGTCCGAACCTTTTACAATCCGAACGTAAAACTCGGCGAGACTTTTGGAATCGCAGCCCGTAACGGCGAGATTTTCATTTCCGACGGCGAGGCTGGCAAAATCTGGCGCGTTTCTAGTTCTTTAAAAGATTTTTACGTTTTGTCCGACAAATTCAACACGCCTTCGGCAATCGCTTTTGATTCAAACGGCGATTTAGTTGTTGCCGATTCCGGCTCGCACACGATAAAGCGGGTAAGAATTCAAAACGGCGATACTGAAACAATTGCCGGTGTGGAAAACAAATTCGGTTTTCAAGACGGTGATGTCAAAACAGCGCTTTTTAATGCGCCGATTGGCGTCGCGGTCGGCGCAGACGGTAAAATCTTTGTCGCCGATACATACAACGACAAAATTCGCGTCGTCGAAAACGGGCAGGTTTCAACTGTTGCCGGAAGCGTCGAAGGTTTTGCCGACGGCGCGGGGAACGAGGCAAAATTCGATACGCCGTGCGGAATTGCGATTTTGAAAAACGGAAATTTAATCGTCGCCGATTCAAAAAACCGTCGTCTGCGATTGATTGAAACAGACGGTAAAAGTTCGACCATTGCCGGAAACGGCGAGCAAAATTCGGTTGACGGTTTTCCTTTAAGTGCGAGTTTTGTCGAGCCTTTAGCCATAACTGTTAATGTCTCGGGCGTAATTTATGTCGCCGACGGAAATTCGATTCGCGTAATTAACCGCCGATTTTTTCCGTTTGTAGAAACAATTTCCGATACAAAAAGAGGTTTCACAGACGGCGATTTGCGAAGCTCGCGCTTTAATCGCCCGTCGGGTTTGGCAACGGACGAGGCGGGAAATTTATTTGTAGCGGACGCCGAAAATCAAGCGGTCAGAGTTTTAACGGGCGCGGAAATTGGCAAGCAAATAACGAGCGATGAAATAAAAAATCTGCGCCCGTCGCCGGAAGAATTTAGAAATCAAAGTCCGCCTCGCTGGGCTTTTAATCCGCCGGACGCGGCGCGCGACATTGCCGGAACGCTCGGCGAAATTCGCGGCGAAATTTCCGACAACGGCAAACCTTCTTGGTTTCACAACGGTCTTGACATTGCGGGAAGTTACGGCGAAACGGCGCGTTTCATTCGCACGGAAAAAGTTTTGCGCCCGACTTCGGTCGAAAATTTTGCGACTTTGCGCGAGTTGATTCGATTGCCGATGCTAGGCTATATTCACGTTCGTCTCGGACGCGACCGCGACAATAAAATTTTCGGTGACGCGCGTTTTCAATTTTCTTTTGATGAAAATCGTAAATTAAACGGCGTTCGCGTTCCGCGCGGCGCAAAGTTTGAAGCGGGCGAAGCCGTCGGCACTTTGAATGCGATGAATCACGTTCATTTAATTGCGGGCGCAAGCGGCGCTGAAATGAACGCGCTCGACGCTCTCGTTCTGCCGAATATTTCCGACACGATTGCGCCAATCATAGAAAAAGTTTCGCTTTTTGACGAGAATTGGCGTGAGTTTGAAACCGAAAGCTCAAACCGACATATAAAACTTAGTGGAAAAACGCGCATCGTCATTCGCGCTTTTGACCGTATGAACGGCAACGGTGGAAATCGAAAACTTGGTGTTTATCGTCTCGGATTTCAAATTTTGGAGGCGGACAAAACGCCAATTTCCGAAATTAATTGGTCAATTTTATTTGACCGTCTGCCTGACGCAGACGCGGTAAATTTGGTTTACGCGCGCGGAAGTCAATCGGGGTATACGC
>JALYZF010000053.1 GCA_030948995.1 Acidobacteriota bacterium | reverse complement strand
GAAGCTGTAAGTTATGATAGCGCGAAAAATATGTGTTAAAGCCAGTTGTGTGTCGTCGCTTTGCCCGCCGCGCAAAGTCGAGATGCGCCCGACTAGCCGCGCGAACCGAATTCCGCGCTCTGAATCGTCGGCGGCGTTTAGAAAATCAAGCGTTTGCGGTTCGATGTCGGCGTAATCGAGCGGTTTGACAATTGCACCCAAGAGCGGCGTAGCTTCGAGCATCTTTTCAAAAATCGCGCGCGCCGCATTTTTTGATTTTACGGCGTTTTCCGGTCGCCAAGATTGGTCTGGGCGAACGCCTTTGAACATATGACCGATGACGTAATTGTATCCGGCGTGAAAGAAAGAATCTTGATTGGCGTGCATAAAAATCCCCAGATTCGCCGCATTCGGCGCGGCGACAAACGCTTGCCATAATTTCGCGCGCTGCTTTTCGGAGGTGAAATGATAATCGCGTCGGGCTTTGAAATTAAATAGGTTGCTGGTAGCTGAAGTTTTTGGATTGTCGTCAACGTATTGGTTGTAAAGACCGATACTGTTCGCCGTATTAATATCAAAACCCGCCGCCAGCGCCAGCGCCGTCGTAACATAAAACTGCACGTTGATGTCGTCCGAACCCTTCATCGATACATAACGAAACTTTGCGCCTCGCTCGCCTTCGGAAACGAGCGCGCTGCTGAAATTCGGCGACGGTTGATAACGGTTATCAGAGACGAGCGAATTTTGCTGGGCGGAAACCCGCGCCGCGCCGACGAGTAGAATGCCAAGCAGTAAAGCGACGGCGGTTAAATTTATTTTGCTTTTGGTAATAAATTGTTTGACGAATGCGTTCATTGGTAGATGCTCCTTAATATCCTGCAAGCAGGGAAATAATTTTTATGTAGTGTTGCCAAACGGCGATTCGAGCCGTCTTAATAATTTGTGCTTTTCGTAATTAAGTGGCGTCTTCCTTTAAAACATTTCACCCGTTTTCAATTTATTTTTTTGTTCTGATAATCGGATGAGTTTTGTTTAATGCGAATAATTCGAAGGACAAGGTAAACGCAAAAAAGCGGCGCAGTATTTCAAAGACATGTCTTTGAAATACTGCGCCGCCTGCCGTCGTCGGGAGAGTTAGTTGAGACGGCTTTACCGAAACAAAACGCGCCTTTTTCGCAACCGTTTTGTCATCAAATTTTTAGTCAGGGCAACGCCTCGAAATTAACGTCGCCGCGTTCTTCGTCGGCAAAAACAACTTGGGTCGGCTGGCTGAATTGATAACTTTTGTGCGAAACGCTGAAAATATAAGTATTGCCGGCGGGAACGTCTGTAAAACGATAATAGCCGAACGGATTTGTCGTAACGCTGCGTCTCACGCCGCTGCCGTCGGTTAAAATTACTCGCGCTCTGCCGATGCCGCGTCCGCGCTCATTTGTAACGCGCCCGCCGATGGAAACATTAGCCGCGGTCGGCGCGAGAAAATTAGCGACGACAAACGGTGAAAGCGAATTGACTGCAGCGCAAACAAAGCGGCTTTCAAAATCGTGAGAAGCGGTGCGGTCAACCAAAACTCCGTTTTCATTGTGCAAAATTCTCAAGCGAAAACGCGGTCGCGTCGTTAAACGCCGGAAGATGAAAACAAACGCCTATTGCGCCGGAATAAGCGGCGGTCGTCGAAATATCGTAAGCCAATCCGGTCTGCGTGTAATTTGAAGGAAGCGTTCCGGCACCTGCCGGGTCAATCGTAAAATCGGTTGTCGTGCCGCCTGACGCGACGTTTTGAAAAGTAATCGTCGCGTCATTGACCTGTGTTTGCGAGTTCGCGCCCGCGTTCGTGGCGGCAGTTTTACATTTGCCGTTGATTCCGGCATTGTATATTGATTGAATCTCCACGTTTGTCAAAGCACGGTTGTAAATACTTAATTCGTCAACCTGCCCGTTAAAAAATCTTCCGCCGCCGCCCAAACGACTAAGACGTAAAAATTCACTTCCGTCGCAAGGAATACTTCCGGGCGCGGTAACCGAAACGATTAAAGCATTGTCAAGATACAGCCGCGTCACGTTTCCCGTATCGCGTGTAACGACGAGATGCTGCCAACTTCCCGGAATTAAACTGAAAGGAATAACACCGCCGCCATCGGTGCTGCCGTAACCAAATTCGCTGCCTGTGTTGCGATATTGAATAACCCAGCTTCGGAAATAGGTGTGGTTATTGTCGATAATATCGGCGTAAGTCTGTTGAGACGCTCCGGCTTTAACCCACATCTCGATTGTAAAAGTTTGCAGATTGAACCAATTGCCCAAATCAACCTAGGCATCTATTCCGTCAAAATTAAAGCCTTGACCGACTTTGCCCGCCGCGTAGCTGACCGCATTAGTCGCTGAAGGATTGTTTCTGCCGAGTGCATCGTTCGCATTACCTTCAGCTTGATACCAACTGACTAAATCGGCAGGTTTGGCAACGCATACTGTAGCCGGAATAGCCGAAACCGGCGGGTTAACAAAAACCTGATTACTAAAACTTTGTTCTTTGCCCGCACAGTTTGTTTGCGCGGTCACCGCAGGCGTCCGCGACAAAACGAGAAGCAAAATCACGGCGATAAATGCTGCCGGTCGCAGACGTTTAGCGAAGTTAATGTTGGAAATTAAATTTGTCTTCATAAAACCTCTTTTATTTTTTCGCGGCAGTCTAAGTTTTGCCGTTGAAACATTTCATCCGTTTTCGCTTTCTTTTGAAAATTTTATTGCTTTGCCAATCCCGGTCCGCGAGCGAGACGCGGCAGAACGAATGTCTTGAAAATGCCCTCGACTGAGGTCATATCCGTGTGTAAGGTCTTCGCGGTGTCGCGGTCTTCAATTGTCCAAAACGCGCTTTCAACTTTCACCACGCCGTCATTTGGAACAACTGCTAATTCGTGGCATGCGGCGATGTGTAAGGCGAGTATGGTCGAACCAACGGTGGTCGCTGTAATGGCTAACGGTAGAGGCAACGGATTACCGGCGAGAATCGAGAATTTCACGCCTTTACGGTCGGTAACCTTTTTATTAAAGTCATCCATTACTTCCGGCTTGAGTTGCCGCACGGCTTCAACGTCAGCATTCACCGCGCCGTGAATGGCTCGCAAAGTGTCGGCGCAGGGGCTTCCCATATTCGGGGTGCCGAGCATAACCAGATGCGTAATGACCGGCTTTTTGTCGGGCGTATCGCTCGGCATAAAACTGTTAATGTATAAACGTGAAATCAGTCCGCCCATCGAGTGTCCGACAACGTCCACGTGCCAAGCGTTTACTGTTTCGCGCGCGCTTTGAATGTAATCCGCCATAATTTTGGCGTTCTGCGTGATAGTGTTAGTCGGTTTTATTGCAGTTAAGCCCGCGCCCGTGTTCATTCCGTCCACAGGCAGAGCCAGCCAGTCGGATGAATGCGCCTGTTTCAAAAAGCCTTCGTATTTTTCCCAAGTCGCCGCTTCGCTGTTTAAGCCGTGAACGAGAATGAGAGGTTTCGGAATGACCTTGATTTTAACGCTGTCTTCATCGTCAGTCATTTTCGCCTGAATCTCGCGCTCCATACGTGGTTTACCGCCGTCAGACCAAGCATAGCCGGAGGTATCCCAAATATATTCGACATCGGCAGTTTTGCCGGGCGCGACGGTGAATTTCTTTTCCGAATCCGGCAAATCAACATATTCCTTTAATTCTCTGAAACGCATATACGCCGTGCGCTGAACGCTGGAATTATTCATTACTGTTGCCGTCACGCGAACTTGATTGCCGTCAACGGTTTTTTCGTCAATCTCGCCCCATTCGTCTTTAAAGGGAAACAAATGGTGTTCTAATTTTAAGTTGACGATTTGTAGCGGCGGCGGGCAGCGCACGAGATTCCAGCTTATTGTTTCGATATGTCCTTCGGGATGCTGAATAGTTTTCGAGCCTTTGAGATGGTCTGGACTTTTCGGGTCAATTTCTTCCGTTACACCGGTTGTCAACCCGATGGAAATATAAAGAGAATTTTTTTGTATTGAATCATTAGTACGAGTTTTGCCGTCGCAATCACTGGTAAACTCGTGGCGATTTAAATCGCCGGTTACCATTGGATGATTAAAACTTATCGTATATTTATTTCCGTTAAGTTGTAAGAGAACGTTTGCCGGAGCCTGCGTTTCGGCTTTGCCTACATAGCTCGTATTGCTTTTGCTTGCACAGCTATGACCGAAGCCATCGTTACCGTTACTGTCAGTTATTTTGCTGGAAAGTTTACTTGATTTTACTGTGTCCGGCGCGCGCCAGCTTGCGCCGATTGCTCCGTAATCTTCCGCTAATGAAGATTGATTAATAATAATTTTGCCTTCATATGACTCTTCTTCATCTATTACAGTCACGGTTCTGCCGGTTCCATAATTAGATTTTTGGACGCCCGAATCAATGGTATTTGATTTTCTTAAAATTAATTTTGATGTAATCGTGCCGCTCCAATTACAACTTTCTTTTTTCTGCTTTGCCTGAGTCTGCGCGTTTGACGGCAGCGCCGAAAACAGCAAACTAACAATCAGCAATAAACACCAAGCAGTTTGAATTCTTCGGTTATTGATACGCATCGGTTTGACCTCTTTAATAAAAAGTTTTTGTAAAATTTTCGTGCCGACGGCAGCGCATTAATTTAAACTGCCGCCGCCGGCACACGGCGAATCTGGAGTCTCACCGTTTCCTCGGCGGAGGATTCGCGTTATTGCTTTTTGGTTATATCGGTAACAATCGCGGTTGCTACCTGTTCAATAAGCGGGGTCAGAACGTCTTCGCCGTCTTTTTTCGCTTTGCCCTTGAGCGTGTTTGCCAGACGCGGCGTGCTTTCACCGCCCGGCGCAACCAGCTTGTATTCGAGCGTGATTTCGTCTTTGGCTTTGATTGAGCCGGCGACGCCTTGGACAGCCGCGCCCGCGACCCCAGCGCCAATCATTCCGCCCATTCCGCCGAGCATTCCGATTGGGCTTGCCATCATTGCAATCGGCACGGCAACCTTCATCAATCCGCCGAGACCGCCGCCGCCTTTCTTTTGCGTGACGCTTGTATAAAGAACGTAATCAATTTGTTTTTCTTTGACTTCCGCTTCAATTTGAACGGGAATTTTTGCTTCAATCGGAACTATTTCCACCGCCGGACCTTTCAGATACGCAACGAGCGACTCCTGCACGGCAGCGGCGGCATCGGACGGCGAACTTCCAGTCATTTGCGCTTTCGGCAGCACAATTGCGATGCGATAAACGCCCGCCTTTTTCGGCGCGACAGCATTAGTCGTCGGCGCGGCAGTATTATTTGTTTGCGGGGCGGTTGTCGTCTGCCCGCCGGTTACCGGAGCGGTTTGCGCGGCAGCTTGCGGTTGTGATTTCGACTGCATTCTTTGTTTAATTTTTTGCTGCGCTTCTTGCGAATTTTGCGCATGCGCCGTTGCCGCGAAACAGAGCGCGGCAAGACAGAATAAAAGAGAAAAAGAAATCGTTTTTGTCAAGAATAATTTTGTGCTTTTCATCGTCGGAAACTCCTTAATTTTTTGTTTTTGCCGCTTTTAATAAAACGGCGGATTAATGTTTTGAAAATAGGTTTGAAGCGTTTGCCGCCTTCATTATTTTCGGGTTGTCATTGAGAAGTGGCGCGAGGTTGCAAAACATTTCAAACTTTTTTGAAAAAATTTTAGGCGGGAAAATCGGAGTATTTCAATCGGTTCAGTTTTGAACGCAAAAAGGGCTGTTCGTTTATTTCTAAAATCGAACAGCCTTTGCCTTTTTGAATACTAATCAGTGCGACTAGTCGCTATTTGGTAGGAGCGTTTTGCACTTTATCAATTTTCCACGCGCCCGCTTCTTTTAAGAGCGTAACTTTTACGCGCGGATAACCTTCGGGAAAAGTAACGATTGTGGTCGCCGTCGCGCCTTTGACAATTGCTTTTGAAACGGTGAATTTATTTTCCCAATCGTCGCCCCATTCCTGCGACTGCATAAAATAATCAGCTTCGTTTTTGGACTCAAATCGCGGAATTTCTTGAATCACGCTCGCCGTAACATATTTTTTCATCGTCGTTTTGTCTTTCTTGCTCGAAATGTTGTGGCTAATCGAGTGAATATACCAATTGTAAAAATCTCTGACAACCGCTTCGGGCGTTTGCGCCGTCTGAGCCGATGCCGAATTGCCTGTGAAACAGATGGCGAATGCTGCCGATAAAGCCAATATCAATATTTTCATTTTTACTCCATAATCAGGTTTTTGAACGAAGCCGCGATTCGCGCTGTTGCTTTGTCGTAAATTTCGCGTTCCGTTTCGCCGTATTCAATGGTAAATGTTAAAAAGTCGCTGCCGCGCTTGACGGTTTTGCGGTAGTAAATTCTGCCGTCTTTTTTGCCGGAGACGACAAAGAATGTCGGCTTTAAAATCTTGTAAGTTAAGCCTGTGCCGAGTTCGCTGGTCGCTTCCTGATAAACTAGCTTCAAAGTTTGACCAAGCGCGTTGTGGCTGCCGTAAACGCGCATTTCCGCCTTTTCGCCGTCTTTAAAAACTTGCCCGTCGCCGTTGTCGGCTTCACCTTGCGGTTTGAGCAAATCCGAAGGATAAGAAATCGAATAAGCATAACGCGCGTTTGAATAAGTTTTGTATTTTGTCTGCGCGTTTGTCGGCAGAAAGGCTAAAAGCAAAATAACAACAAGCAGTAAGCCGAATAGAGATTTAGCCGATTTCCAATTTTTGATTTCCATAAATTTTTCAATTTCAAAACGTTCCGGCTTTATCTTGTTTACACGCCTTCCTTAAAGTATTTGAGCAGTGTATTACCGCCACTGTATTTGATGTCAGCGATTTTCCAAGCACCATTTTGTTTGACCATTAGGTAAGTAACCTTGTATTTCCTTCCGTCATTGGTAAAGGAAACGGGAACGGTCGCTTTCGCGCCTTCGATTTTTGCCTGTCCGATTGACAAGTTTTTAATCATAGGGTCTTGTGTGTCATAAAAAATATCAGAATCTATTACTCCTATGTCATTTTTATGCTCGGTCGAATCTTTCCATATCAAACCGGCGAGATTTTTATCGAAAAATTTATTCAAAAGAACGCGGCTATTGACTATCTCAAGCACGTGGCTCTTACCTGCCTCGATGTCATTGATTTGTTGATTGTGAACTCTATACAATTCTTTGATAACTGCATCGGGCGTTTGCGCCGTTTGTGCGAGCGCCGAATTGCCGGCAAACGTGAAAAATATTCCAATTGATAAAACTAAAATTAAAATTTTCATATTATTTAATCGTCCCTACGAGTGTGTATTTTGCCATTCCTTTTGTGGCAAAAAGGCAGTCATATAATCGACTGTAGCATGTATAACGTCTGAGTTCAGGGGGCTTGGCACTGATTGCGCGTCCGCTGAACTCAGACGTTAGGCGCGAAACGGCGACTGGCATAATGACATGACCCACCCTGGCATATTCATCGCAAGATTTTATGAATTAGACTCCTCTCGAATCCGTTCGAGTTGTATGTTACCTTCGTCGCGTAGTCCGGCTCTTTGGCTACCTCAGAAGTCAATGCTGCGACATCGACGGCGGGTATCCAGTAGATTCCTGCTAGAACCGTCTTAGCAATGCGATGGCTGGCTATTCGGACTGGCTGCGAACCGATAGGCGGGTATCCCGCCGCTTCTAAGAAGACCGCCTCAGCCAGGTAGCCAGCCCCCTCATTCTCATGTCCCGAGTGCAACCCGAGCTTTTGCATGTCCAAGTAGGCGTGCGTGCATTCATGAACAAGAAGTCCCTGGTCGCTCGTGATAGTGATGTCAAACGACGGCTTTAACTCTAAACTATCATAGTTCATATCGTACGCTGCGCCCGCCGAACCTGCCCCCTCCATCCGGATCTTAATTTCTTCGGAGGCAAAGACGTCCGCGACATGCTTCTGGTAAGCGCCCGGGTAAATCTTGAATGCACCGAACGCAAAATTAATTCGCGTGATATACGGGTTCGAACGTAGGAACTTTGTGATGTCATCTTTAATAGCCATTGTATTACTCCTCTCTTAACGGTATCGGTGCGTGAATGACTCCGCCCTATGCTGAGCGGGGATGCCTCAGCGCGGCGTTACCCTGTAACTGCTCCTCGAACGTAGTTCACACTGTCATTGTCAAAACTTGGGCATCAGGTTGCCGTCTAACAAAGTTATTTCCATAAATGAGCGTTATGCAATCTTTCAAAGTATGGCGCGAAATTTGTCGCTGCGATTTTATTTAGCCGCAGGTAGTTTCTTAAGTTCGGCAACCGTTCCGCTGCTGATGTATGGAACGAGCGTCATCTGCACGACTTTGCCGCCTTCGTCACGGATGAAAAAAGCGCGGGCTGATAGCGATTTGCAGCTAAATTCCATCGGCGATTCGGGCATCAATTCGATTTTGGCACTTTGAGCCGTGCCGTCCGCCGCCTGTCCTGACATTGTCAACATTAATTTGTCGCCTTCTTTGACGACGCCCCATTTTGTCTTCTGGTCGTTGGACATTTGATAATCGCCGACGTAAGCGTCATAACTTTTCAGGTCGGCGGCAACCGGTGCGGCAGGTTGCTGAATGCCCGTGTTTTGCGCGGCGACAAGCTGCCAGCGATTGTTGCGTCGAACGTATGTGCGCGTGAATCCATAGCGAAATTCTATCGGCTTGTTTTGATATGCGTAGTTGCCTTCACTTCGTCCGGTAACAACAGCCGTGTCGCCGTAATCGTGAAGGCGCAAGGCAATCGGTTTGACGTTTATATTTTCGCTGCCTGTTGCCGCGCGTTGTTTCATATCTGCCAGAAACGCGGCGCGATTCATTCCTCCGCCTGTGGTTGCGCTGTAAGAAGTATAAGAAAAGTCTTCAGCTAACAGCGGCTCGAACGACGCCGCATCGTGCTTTGCCCAAGCCGTTAAAAATTGCCTGTCTAAATTCAAGACTTCCATTTCCGCCGCAGTTGCCGCGCGAATTTGCAAAATCTTCACCTCATAACTGCCAGCCATCGGCGTCTCGGTCGTAAACGGGCGAACTTCAAGACGATAACGCCCGCTCGTGGCGGCTGTCTCTTGCAGCGGTTCTATGCCCTGAGTGCCGTTCGGCGAATCATACTCGCCGATTAATTGATTGTCCGGCGCGTATAATTTGAGAACGACATCGACGCCGCGCTGCTCGACCGTCAAATTAAGGAATTGTCCTTTCTGCAAATCAATCGAAAAACTTTGCGGCGCGTCCGTGCCTTTTAATTGCCTGACGACGGGTTTGCCGATTGATAACTGCTCCGCCGCGTCTTTCTGCGCGAAAGCCGTTTGCGCGGCGAGCGATAAAGCAACTGTAAAAATTGTTTTTATAAATATTTTTTTCATTTCAGTCTCCATTTGTTGTTAAATTTGATTTAGCAATGCCCTAAAATTTTCGGAGCGTTCATAAAAGAAGTGGCGCGGTGCAGCAAAACGTTTCAACCAAGAAAAAAGTTAATCGTTTCACGTTTCTCGGCGCGACAATTTTATTAAAATCGGCATTCGACATAGATTGATTACTGCTCCTCTTCTTCAAAAGTTAAATGCGGCGGCGGTATTCCCGTCGCCGTCCAAATAACCGCGCCGTTTGCATCAAGACCTTCGATTTTCGTTGCATAAGGAAAAAAACTAATATCTGCGGAGATGATTTCAACCAAAGTGCCGGTAACGCGCCAGGACGCGGCATTAGATTTCAAATGCGGGCGCAAATCTTTCGCCATTGCAGGCGAAGTCAAAAAATACATTCCGTCGTTTGACGATTGGATTGAATAAAGGTTTTTTTTCAAATACTGAGAAGAGATTTTCTTCATCGGCGGAGCGTCGGGAATGATAAGGCGTTCGCCGAGATGACGCTTACGCACAGCGTCGGTAGAATTCACAGTCAATTTTTCGGAGTAATCTTCCCATTTTTTGAATTTCATCGTGCGCGGCGCAGTTTGCTTTTGCGGTTTGCGCTGCTGCGCGAAAATCGAAACGGTAAAAAGTTGTATCAGCATAAACGCTGCGATTAGAATTTTTTTCATTTCATTTCCTCAGTTAAGACAATCTTTAAGTTATTTTGAATAACTCGCGGCTTGCCTTAACCATTAAATAGCTTTCCAATAATCAAAAATGCGCGATTTCCATCACGATGCTGCCCGCGCCGCTTTTACGCGAACGCTTTTTATAAACCGATTCATTCGGGTCGCCGCCGTTGCCTTCCGGAAAATCTTCCCAGCGCGGACCGAAAAAGACCGGGTCCGAGTTGTCCGTAATAAAGCGATTGCCGAGCATATTCAGCACAACGCCGGTCGCTTGATTCGGCTTGGCGGCGATTTTCGGAAACGTCGGCATTTTTAATGTCGCGGCTTCCGGCACGGCTGAATTCGGCGAATCGTTTCCTTTATTATTCGCGCCGCCGGAAGTTTGAGCCGTCGGCGCAACTTTAATATCCGTCCAGCCGAGCAGCAAAATGTCCGCGCTCTGAGCGACAAAAAAACCGACGACAACCAGCTTGCCGCCTGCGTCGGTTGCTTTTGATGCGCCGATAACTGTCCATTTTTTGCCTTCTGCTTCAACCTCTTGCGCTTCATATTCGTATCCGGCTGCTTTCATCGCTTTGGCAATGCTCACTTTTATCGCCGCAACATCCGGCTTTTCCCAGCCGAGCAGTTCTATATTCTCGGCAGTGCCGCCCCATTTGGCGACGATTTGTTTCAGTTGCGAACGTAAATCTTCGATGACTGATTTATCGGTGATGCGCTCGGTTTTTGCGGGCAGTTTGATTCCCGCTAATCTCGATGTTGCCGCAGGCTCGCTGCTGGTTTCCTGCCCGAAACAAACGTTCGTTAAAAAAGCGCAGCACAGCAACATCTGGAAAAAAACTCTTAAATAATTTGGACTTTGCATAATTTTCATAACATCGCCTGTTTGTTCTATTGGCTAATGATTTCAATCGGACTTGGAACGCCGCCGTTGCCGCAGCGAATGATTTTGACGGTAACCGTGTTGCCTTCGACGATAACCGCGTCCGAGTCTTGCAGCTCGATGCCTGCTTCGGGCAAAGCGAAATAAAATTTTTGGCGTTTGCCGTCGGAAAGTGAGATTGTAAATTCGTAGCTTTCAATGTCGGGTTGAATGAGTTTAACAATTTTGCCCGTGAACGTTTCGACCGCGCTGCCGCAGCCGTCGCGGTCTGCTTTTGTCGGCATCAAATTCTTTAACGCCTTCGCCGCATTGTAGATGTCGTATTCGACATAGGGCTTATCTTTGGCGCGCGTTGTCGGCTTTGTTTGTAACTGGGTTTTCGGTGTGTCGCCTGCATCGCCTAAGATGCCGGCAATATCCTGTTTAGGCGGCTGACTTTTTGTATAAATGCCGTCGGGCGAAACGTTCAAGCCGCAGCCATTCACCGCTTTGACGGTTATTTGTTTTCCGCCGAAAATTAAAGTTACGCGGCACGACTCTCCCGTGCCGTCCACAATCAAATTTCCCGTTGCCACGCTGCCTTTGAGTTGCGCGCCGCCTTCGCCGTAAGCCTCGTGAAATGTTTCGTCTTTGGCATTAACTTTATAAACGTAATTGCCGGAAAAACTGACGTGCAGTTTGCCTCGTCCTGTGTTTTCAATTGTGATTGAATTATCAAAACCGTCTTTGCCTTCTCTGTAGGTTTTATAAACGTAGTAGCCGTCAATCGCCTGCAATTGTGTTTGCGAAGCGGAATCCGTTTGAGATTTATTGACGGCGGCATCAACGCTTTCGGCTTGAAAACTTTCCGTTTGGTTAGCCCAATGGTTGTTTGCTTGAACGTTGTCGGCAGCGGAAGTTTTTGCGAGATTAACAAAGCTGCAAGCCATCGCGCCGCAAGCGAACGCGACAACAAGGAGACGAACTGTATAATTTGCAAATTTTGTTTTCATAATAATTTTCCTCGCAAAAACTTCGTTAAAACCATCTTTATTTCAAAGTGACTTCGAGTTTGTATCCGACGGCGCGTTTTTTAGAAACGACGCGGATGTAATAATCGTTTTCGTCGGATTTCGGAAGTCTGCCGTCCCAAAATACGGTTTCGACCTCTTCCTGCGTGTAGTATTTGCGACCTTTGAAGTCGAGAAATACGGCTTCAAAACCGTCGGCGTAAGCCAAGCTGAAATAAGTGTCATTATCGTTATTGTCCGCCGTCAGTTTTATAATCGCGCGTTGACCCTTGCGGGCGCGAAAAACGTATTGCGTCTCGCCGCCTTTTTTCAATTTGCCGGAAACGACAGCCACAGTCTTGCCTTTCGCAAAGCTGATGCGTTTATCCTGCGCGAAAGCGAAAGTTAAACTGAAAATCAGCAAAATGATTGCTGAAGCGATTGTTTGTAGAAATTTTTGTTTCATAGTTTTTCACCTTTATTTTTGGATAGGACATTTTAGGGAAGTTTAATTTCCCCGATTGAATTGACGCCTTCGACCGTGTATTCCCAATGCGTCGCTCTCGTGTCAACGCTCATGCCTTCAACGAGATATTTGACGACATAGCCGCCGTCTTGTGCTAACCAAACGTCGCCTTTAAGCGTCGCCAAATCCCAGCGCGAAGGCGGCGCGGACTTCTCCCAACGGTAATGGTCGGCGATGATGCCGCCAATTTTTTCGCTTTTTGCAACGAGCCGCGCGGTTCTAAATCCGGTCGCGCGGCAAACGTCAATCGGCGTGAACGGCAAGCGCGCTTCGCCGCCGGGCATTTTTGTCAGCGATGGTTTGTCTAAATTAGGGACGGACATCGCCAGATAATTTTGTCCGGCAATTTGAAACGCCTCGGAAACGCCTGCGGCAATTCCGCCTTGTTGATTCAAAAAAAGATGCCGGTCGCCGGTTTCATTGTTGATTTCTTTTTTGTATTCAATGAAAGTTACTGCCGATTGCTCGGCGGCATCGCCCAAGTGGTCTTTATAAAGATAATGCACGCCGTAACTTTTCAGATTTTTCAATTGAGATTCGGCGTCGCGGAAATCAATTTCGCGTCCTGTTGCTGCTGAATCTTTTTCTACGGGTTTTGCGACAGTCGTTTTATTTGACGCGGGCGGCTTTGCCGTTTTGCCGTTTCGCTGCGCCGAAGTTTGCCCGCAGCCGACGCATAAAACGGTCAAAAAGGCACAGCATAAAATGTTGAGTTTTTTATTTTTCATTTTTCTCCTTGTTACAGTTTCGGCGTGTGCCGCACGAGAATATAGCCGTTTTCTGTTAAAATTATGCCGAATGGATTATCGCCCGATTTTTTAAAATCGGTTCGCCAAGTTCCCGGATTAGGCGAGCCGCCGACGGGCTTTAAGGCGACGCGAAAAGTAGTCGACTCTTCTCTTCCTTCTTCAACGGATTCTTCCTCATCGCCGGATTTTTTTTCAGTAGGTTTTACTTCGTCGCCAAGCGCCAGCGCTTCCAGTTCAGCCAAAATCCTTTTTTGTTTGGCTTCGTTGTTTTCGTTGGCGCTCGCAATTTTTAAATATGACATCTGGCTTTCTTCAAAAGGGTTGTAAAGTTCTTTTGCGTGAAAATGTTCCCAATGATACGCCCATTCTTTATCTTCCATACTTGTTTTTTCGTGTGTAGTGTCATTGATATGTCCGGTAATTTCCGTCGGTTTTCCCGGGTCAAAGAGAACATAAAAATTTTCCGCCACTTGTTTCTGCTGCTTTTCCGCCTCGCCTTCGCAGTTTGTTCCCTCGACTTGCTTGACATTCATATCCCAGCCGATTTTATACAAAATGAAGTTGCCGGGCTTTGTCCCTTCGGCTGAAATAGGTCCGCTGACTCCCGTCCTCACTAACCCTCCACCCAAGGAACCGTCGTTTCCCATCAAACTCGCCAAATTACCTGACGCTGCAAACTTGACGTATTCGAGCGGCGCGACGCGCGCAGTTTCTTTCGACAAATCGTATTCAAATTTCGATTTGACGTGAAAGTAAAAATCAACATTCGCTGCTTTGTTTTCGATGATTGAATCAAACTCGACCTCGAAAACCATACATTTGTTTAATTTTTCCACTATCGCGTTAACGTTGCTTGATTTGGACATTCCGAGAAGCTGCATCTGAAGCTCGATGCCGAGCAGATAAGAGACGAATGAAAAATCGTGTTCGCGGCACATCTCCAGTGCGCGCTTTTGAGATTTTTCGTAAAGATTTTCGAGAATTTTATTCATAGACGTTTGCGCTTCCTGCTCGCGCTTTTTTATTTCGGCGTGAAACTTGTCCGTTGCGGCGCGCAGGGCGGCTTCTTCGGCGGTTTTCGGCGCGGGCGGCGCGGCTTTAGGCTGGCAGCCGATACAATCGTCTTCGTCGCCCGACGCGCCGAGCATTTGAACCTGACGCTCCCAGCCGAGATATTTCACAATGGCGCACGAAGCCATATTGTCGTCGCTTTCGGCAACGCGCATCAGCGGGCGGACAACTTCGTCGTAATATTGAAAGAAAAAATTGTCGTTGAAAGCATCCTTTAAAATATCGTTCGCTTCGTCTTCTTTTCCCTGAAGCGCTTTATCGCGCGCTGCTTTTAAAACTTCGGCTAGATGCGCCGTCAGACGCGCTTCGATGCTGCCGGTGTTTTTTAAGATATTGACGTTTGCGCGGTCGTTATGCGAAGCGCGCCCGAAACCGTAGCCGGAAAAATGAAACAATTTAAATTCGATTTTGTGTGGGTCTGGCGAAATCGGATAAAGATGCGCGTCGTCGCCTCGGTTGAAATAAGCGAAAGAGACTTGCTCGTCGGCGGGAATTTCCTCTTTCGTCTCAAACGTCAGCGTAGCAGAACGAAAAAGTCGCAAGCCTTCCGGCTCAAGCTGAACTCCGGCGGTGAAACCTTTATCCATCGGTAGATTACCGACGTTCGACAGAGGCGTCATCGTAATTTGCTCGTCCGACAAAAGCGCGTCTTTCGGAATCTTTAAGGTATATTCCGTGCCGTCCGCGCCGATTGCGGCAATAAAACCGCCGTCGGGCGTAATCGTCTGAGTAACTGATTTTGATTTATCAAGATTCGCGCTGACATTGACGGGCTTTGCTGGCGCGGCGAGCCATTCGGCTTTTGGCGGAGTTATCTTTGCGGGCGTCGTTTGCGGTGTAATGACTTTTGTTGCGGTTGTTTTCTGCGGCGCGGCGGGACGGCGCACTTGAGCGTTTGCCGCACTGTTAAAAACTAAAACGTTAAAGGACAAATACAATAAAAAAACTGCGCGGAAATAAAATTTTCGGGAATTGATTTTCACTTTCTAAACCTCTCATATAAGACTTTTCGTCTATAAGTGGCGCAAGAGAGCGAAACGTTTCACCGCAAACGACGAAAAATTTCGTGAGGCTAAAATTTGAAAATCTTAAAAGAGAAACTGCCGAAAAGCGTTTATAAAATTTCTATTTCCACTCGCCCTGCAAGGTAAAGGCTGCCCAGTAATACGGCGCGCTCCATCGCGCATTTTGTGCCATCTCAAGTTTTGCGGCGCGCAACGCGGCGGCGGGACGCGCGTTTTCTTTCAGCATTTTTTGATAAAAAAGTCGCATCAATTCGGCAGTCGCCGCGTCGTCAACTTTCCAAAGACTTGCGACGACGCGCGGCGCGCCCGCATACATAAATCCGCGCGTCAAGCCGATTAAACCTTCGCCTTTGATGTCTTTTCCCAAAGCCGTCTGACACGCGCTCAAAACAACTAAATCGGCTGGAAGTTTTAGATTGTAAATTTCATTGAGGCGAAGAAATCCGTCCTGCGTTTTGCCGTTTTCATCAACGAGCGACAAGACGATGCCGGAGAGTTCCGGGTGAACGCCGTCGAGAACGCCGTGCGTGGCGAAATGAACGATGCGGTAATCGGCAAGCTGCGGGCTGCGCGCCGCATCGAGATTTGCCGAAAAATCGAGCGCGGACAAAGTTTGATTTTTCGGCGCGAGCGCGAGTATGTTTTGCGCTTCGCGGCGCGAGAACGGCAGTCGCGGAATCTGCAAACCGTTTGCTCCGACGTTGAGGTCGGCAAAGGCGCGCGTAACCTCCTGTGGCGCGGCGCTTGAAGCGATTGGTTTAGAATTTATATTCGCCGCGCGGCTGTCGGCTGTCTCGCCGGACGGCGCGCGAAATGTTTTATTACGCGCCGACGCAAGACGCGCGTCATCAAACGAAAAAACCGGATCGGCAAACACGGCGAGCGTTTTCAGCGCGGGCGTGCGTCCCGTTTCGTCGCGCCGCAACTGTGCCAGCACGGAAGCCGACGGCAGATTGACGATCTCGTTTGTTTCGCCTAGAAATTTGTCCTTTGTCGCTTGTCCTCTGTCCGATGTCGTTTTGGACTTTGGACTCGCCAGCGCGGCGAACGGAACGTATTGCAGCGCGCCGTCGGCGACAATCAAAAGCCGTTTATCGGTTAATTTAGCCGCGACAGGAGCAAGAATCGTTTGACTCAAATTTGCAGAGGCTTCTACAAATTCCGTTTCGGCTCGCGCGATGCGAGAGCGACGCTGTTCGGTTGTTTCATTTGGCGTTTGCTCGTTTCGCGCCGTCAACAGTTGGTAAAATTGTCTAGCTTGCGTTTCGATTGTTTCTCGCTTGGGCAATTCAAAAGTCTCGATTTTGTCGGGCGTTACCAGCCACAAATAGCTGCGCTCCGCACCGAGCGAATATTCGAGCAGGATTGTATCTTTGTCGAGCAGTTCGTTCTGAATTTGTTTGACCGAAACAGGTTGCGATTGTGTCAGTGCAGCGTAACGCGGACTTGATTCGCGGATTTGCGCCTCAACTTGTTCGAGTTCGACGGTCAGATTTTTAATTTCATCGTTCAAAGCCTTTTGTTCTTGACCCGAAGATGACTTATTCAAATTAAGCTGGGCGAGATTTTGCGCTTTATCATTAAGCGACTGACGCTCAGCACGTTCGCGTTCGAGTAGTTTCGGGTCAATACCGGTGCGAATGTCGGCATGGGCTTCGCGCAGCAAATCGAGCAGGCTGCGCGCGCGTCCCTGCTCGCTCGCTTGCAAAGCGAGTGATTCGTAGCCTTTATTTGGAATCTCGCGGTTTAATCGCATTAACAAATCTATCCATAAATCGGTGTGTTTGCGCGTGGTGGCAAAATAAGAAGCACGCAAATTTGGACTTGTCACGTTGCTGCGCAGCGATTCAATAATGCCTAAAGCCGCTTCGACGTACGTCAGCGCGTCGTTTAAATTTCCGCTGCTACTTTTGACCAAAGCGATTTGATAAAGCGTTTCGGCTTGTTGTTTGCGGTCTTTGACCGCACGGCTGATGGCGAGCGATTGATTAAAAGTTTCCAAAGCCTTCGCCGTGTCGCCGAGCGCGGCTTGCGAAATGCCGATGTTCGTCAGCGTGTTTGCTTCGCCGTTACGGTCTTCGAGCGCGCGGCGCAGAGTGAGTGCGGAATTAAAGTTTTCGATAGCTTTTGCCTCGTCACCGGATAAATGATAGCTCGTGCCGAGCGCGGACAGAGAAGCAGCTTCGCCGAAACGATAACCGATTTCGCGCCAAATCGGTAGTGCCTGATTCAAATAATCGCGCGCTTTTTCCAATTGATTGAGCGTGCGATAAACCGTGGCGAGATTATGCAGCGAGACGGCTTCGGTGCGGCGGTTGCCCATCGTTCGAGCGAGCGTGAGCGATTGATTGTAATATTCGATTGCCTGCTCGTAAGAACCTAATTGGTCATACGCGGCGGCGATGTTGCCGAGTGCAATGCCTTCTCCGATGCGGTCACCGATTTTACGTTGAATAAGCAGTGCGGCGTTGTAAGCGTCAAACGCTTTTTGTTCCTCGCCGAGCGCGTGATAAATATAGCCGATATTAGAAAGCGTCAGGGCTTCGCCCCGTTGATTGCCGGTCGCGCGGCGCAATAACAGGGATTTATTGTTTAGCTCGAGAGCTTTTTGCGTGTCACCCGAATAGCCGTAAAGCGCGGCGAGATTTGTAAGAACAGCGGCTTCCTGAGCGAGGTCGCCCGATTTTTGCCAGAGTTCGAGAGCCTGCTGGTAATTTTTTAGTGCCGGTTGATTTTCGCCAAGCAAGGTAAATTCCTCGCCAATCATATTAGAAGCGGTGGCTTCGCCCCAAACATCGTTTAATGAACGGAATATAACTGCCGAGTCTGCAAACAATTTTATCGCCTGCCCCATAGATTCTTTCGTGCCTTTTCGGGCAGCGGCTGTGGCTTCACTCAAAAGACGCTCGGCGGCAATCTGCTTCTCGTCCGGTTCTCGCGTCTCGCGCAACTCTTTAATTTTGATTTCATAGCTTCCTCCGGCTAGCGCGTCTTTATCGGCGTCGCGCAAATTCAATCGATAAACGCCCGCTATTTTTGCGATAAATGAAACGGGTTCGATGCCTTTAGCTTCGTTCGGACTATTTAACTCGGCAAGCAATTGACCGTCCGGCGCATAAAGCGTGATTGCGACATCAACTTCGCGCTGGTCAATTATTACGCGCAAAAATTGATTTCTTTCAACCGAGATTGTATAAGAATGCGTTTCGCCGCCTTTTAATTCGCGCTCAATCGGTTTGTTTAGTTCAAGCGCGATTGATTCTGGCGCATTATTTGGTAGCGTGGTTTGGGCAGAAATCAATTGGCACGAATAACAGAGGAACAAGGCAAAGGTTAAAAGTTGAAACCAGTGAAATCGAAGACAATTCGAGATGAGCGACACGATAAATTTTTTCATTGACGGTTTACCTCCGTTAAGTCGTTAGTAACTACGGTTGAGTTGGAAAATTTGAAAGATGAATAACCGCATTTTAGAACTCGGTAAAAGATTTGTAAACAAAAATTATCGTCTTACCGTGAAATAATATTCTTCAATCGTTTGCGGCGCGCCGGATTTTTCCGTGCCGGAAAGCGTAACTAGATAATCGCCCCGCGCGAGCAGGCGCGCCGGAAGATTGATTGAAGCTGAATGCGCCATTTGAGTTTTACTTGAAACAGCCCGCCCGCGCCAAATTGCGCGTCCGTCAACCGTTTGAACCGTCGCCGAATAATTTTCAAAATCGCCTCCTTCAAAATCGAGTTTCAGGCGAACGTCGGTTATGTTCGGCGCAATTTGCAAAGTTTTTGTTTCGCCGCCGGAACGCACTCCGCCGACGGCAAGCGCGAGAAACGCCGTAACAGGGGCGCGCTGTTTTTCCGGCGTCGGCGCGGGCGAAGCGCTTTGATTAGCGTTATGCGGCGTTTCCTTCGGCAAAACGGTTGGCGATTTTTGCGGCGCTGCGTTTGAATTTGGCGTAATATCCGGGTCGGCGATAATTTCTTGCGTCGGCGCGGGCGAAGCGACGGGCAGTGGCGTATTTTGGCTTGCAATTAAATCTTCTTGCGAGGTTCGCGTTGCGCGCCAAACGAGCCACGCGCCGCCCAATACAACGAGCAAAGCAAAGGCGGCAAAAGACAATTGTCCAATCATTTGCGGGTTACGAAAAAAGGATAAAAATTGCTCCCACCAATTCGGCGCGTTGTCGGCGACGGGCGCGGCAATGTTTGATTTTTCGGCGGCGAAGACAATATTTTCTTGCTCCGCCGCTTTGTATAATTGTCCGGCTATTTTAACTTTGTCTTGCCGTTCAGCCGTCCGCAGGAAAACCGTCTCGAATTGCTCGCGCTCGGTCGGCGCCAGGCGATTCTGCACGTAATCGCTAACTAATTCGTCCTCGCCGATGCTCAACTGCTCGAACGCTTCGTTGTCGGCAAAATACAAATCTTCGAGCCGCTCGGCTTCTTCCGCGCTCGCTTCGCCAAGCAGATAACGCTTGATTAATTCTTGATTTTTATTATTGTCGGTCAATTTTCAGATTGCTCCCGTTAATAAGTGGCGCGGCGCGCCGAAACGTTTCAACAAAAATTTTATTTTGTTTGACAATCTTTTATGCAATGCTCAAGACGAGCGCGAATCCGGTGCGCTCTGATACGCAAAGCATTGATTCCGATGCCGATTTCTTCGGATAAAAATTTGCGATTGTCGATTTTTGCCGATTTTTCTTCCTTGTAATAGCCCAGAATCAAACGGCGGTCTTCATCCGGCAATTTTTCGAGACATTTTCCGAAACAGCTTGTAAGTTCTTCCGGTTCATCGCCTGAAACGTCCGGTTCGATTTGCGACGGCAAAGGATTTTTTTTCAGCGCAACTTCGCGGCGCACGTTTCGTTTATAAATTTCCTTTAAATAAAACCGCGCGACACCCAGAAAATAAGCCGATAAATTCTGCACCTGCTCGCCCGCCGAAATCCTGCGGGCTACGCGGTTGATAACTTCGTCGGTTTCGGTTTCCGGGTCGGTCGTCTGATGCGCGAGAAAAAAATTTATTAATTTGCGGCGAATTAGCTCGTATTCTTGGGCTGCGCGTTCGGCGTCCGGCGCAAGTCTCGACAAAAGACTGTCAAGCTCGACTTGCGTCAACGACCGCGTTTGGAAGATTTCTGTCGAATCATTCATAAATCAAGCGCCGCCGCGCCAGATAGCTTTGCAAAAATGATTTCATTTTATCTTAAATCGCTCGCTTTGCAAGATTTTTAATAATCTGAAATTATACTCTTCGATTGACGGAGTTATTTGATACTTCAAAAAAATTTGTTTGCGCCTTCATTTCTGTTAATTTTCTGCGCTAAAATAATTTTATGAACACGGAACTTGAAAATAAAGACGGTATATTAACTGTTGAAACACGACAAAAGCTGAAAGACGCGAGCAAATCGCTTCTTCGTCTGCACAAAACTTTGCTCGACGGCGCAAAAGCCGAATACGAAGCAGAAAATGGTGCAATCGCAAGCCCGAATCAGTATTTGCAGCTTGTTTTGGGCGACGCGCATTTTGCTTGGTTGAGAAAAATCTCGTCCTTGATTGCGCTGATTGACGAAGGCGCGTCCGTGCGTCGTCCGGCAACCGAGCGGGAAGCTAGCGCGCTTTTAAGCGAAACGAGGATTTTATTGAATTTTGAGGACGCCGACGAAGATTTCAACAACAAATTTCAAACCGCTTTGCAGAAAAACTCCGATGCCGTAATCGGTCATAACGACGCGCTCGGTCTGTTTAAATAATGAACGTTAAAACCAGATTTGCAGACGCCGCAGACGCCGAAACGCTGGCGCGAATCGGCTGGCAAAGTTTTGACGAGGCTTTCGCCGACCATCCGGCAAATCATCCAGACGATATGCGAATCTATATGGATGAAGCATTCAGCGTCGAGACGATTGCCGCTGATTTGCAAGCGCCGGACACGATTTATTTAATTGCCGAAATCGAACAAAAAGCCGTCGGTTATGCGAAACTTAAAACCGGCTCGCGCGAAGCGGGCGTTGCAGGCGAGAAGCCGATTGAATTATGTCGTCTATATTCGCTCGACGAATTTATCGGCAAAGGCGTCGGGCGCGCGCTGATGCTGAAAAGTTTTCAGCTTGCCGAAGAAAAAAGCTGCGATGTTTTCTGGCTCGGCGTCTGGGAATTTAATTTTCGGGCGCAAGAGTTTTACAAAAAATTCGGTTTTGAAAAATGCGGCGAACACATTTTCCGGCTCGGCACAGACCCGCAGACAGATTGGATTATGCAGAAGAAATTTAAGAACGTATGACAATTCTCGACTCGAAAAAATCGCCGCGCTCTGCAAAAAATTTTCCGTGTATTTGCAAAACTCGCCGGATTGCGTCTTTAATTCTAAAAGTTTGTAAAATACTTTGGAGTTGCGGCATTGTGAAAATTTCCAAATGCTTTTATTTTTGTCTGATTTTATTAGTCTTGAGCTTGCCGATTCGCGGGCAGATAAAAGAATGGGTCGAAGTCGTTCCTAAAATTCCCGCGCAAACAATCGGTAAAGATTGCAAAGATTTGAGATTAGGCAAGATAATTTTTTTCCAGCAGCCGGATTATCCGCCGGAAGCGAGAGCGGCGCGCGCGGGCGGCGCGGTGGTCGTCAATATAAAACTAAACGAGCAGGGCGTCGTTCCCGAAATCGAAACGGTTACGGGCAGTCGGATTTTGCAGGGCGCGGCAACCGAAGCGGCGCGCAAGGTGAAGTTTTCGCCGACCGTGTGCAACGGCAATCCGATTACGGTTGAAGTCGTAATGACTTATAATTTTATTCTCTATGTTTCCGCCGAAAGCTATTTTAAGGCGGCTAAAGTCGAAGATTTTCTCGATGTAAAAAAAGATTCGCAGTTCTACGAAGCGATTCTTGATTTAACCGAAAATTACAAGCTCGCCTTCGGCTATAATGATAAAAATTTCTACCCGGACGCCGTTTTAACGCGCGGCGATTTGGCTCAATTTCTGCGTCTGACGCTCGATTTATTGAGCGAACGCGCCGCCGCCTCAGGCAAACTTCCGCGCGATATAGGTTTGTTTAATTCGCTCAATCCGCAAAATCTGAAAAACGCCGACAATATAAAAAAACTCGGAAAAAAAGAGCCTTACAACGAGTCGGTTAAAATTTTGCTTTTGAAATACGATATTTCGCTTGCCGACGAGAAAAAAGAATTTCAAGGTAAAACGTTTGTGACGCAAAGCGAGCTGCTCGATTTATGGACGAAAATTTTCGGCGCGGACGCCGTTCCCGTCAATTTCGAGCGAGAAAACGGCGGCGAACGGATTATAACGCGCGGCGAGTTTGCACTGTTTTTGCAGGAAAGTTTGAATGTTTTAACTTACAAAGTTTTGCCTTAATTCGGCGCGCAAATTTTGTGTTAAAATTCCTCTTGAATGAAACTCAAACTGCAAACGCCGATTCTCGAACTTCACGATTTTTGCATTGCCGATTTGTCCGCCGCAATGGCTCGCAAACTCGCGCTCGCCGTCGCTTCATTTACTTACAAAACCGATTTAACAGACGTTACGGTCGAAGACCTTTTGAATTATTTTCCGATGCGCTATGAAGACCGCTCGAATTTAATTCAAATCGACGAGCTAACCGACGGAATGGAAGCGTCAATCGAACTTTACGCGCGCGTTGCCGGCGGTTTCCAAGTCGGCAAAAATCGCGGTTTCAAAGCGCCGCCTCTGTTTATTTTCGAGATTACGGGCGGCGACGCCGAGCGCACGAGAAAACCTGTTGTCGTTTGGTGGTTCATTTCCGGCAAAGGCGCGTATCGCATCGTTAATTATTGGAAAGAACGCTTCGAGCGCGGCACGCGCTTTGTCGCTTACGGCAAATGGGAATGGGACGCGCGCAAAAATACTTATGCCTTGCGAATAAACAAACCGGACGAATTGGAGATTTTGCGAAACGAAGCCGACTATGACGAATTTGGTTTGCTGAAAAATTTAACGACGGCAGAAGACCCGAAAAATACAAAACCTGAAATCGTCGATGAAGAAGAAATTCTCGAAGACGACGGCAATCCAGAATTTGCGATGATTCACACCGGGCGCCGCGTTCCCGTCTATCGCAAGCTCGGTCAGTTTCAAACCAAACGCCTGCGCGAGATTATCTACAATATTCTGCAAAATCTCGACAAATCTTCCGTGAAAGAAACTTTGCCGAAAGATTTATGCGAAAGACAAAATTTAATTTCACGCGCCCAAGCCATCGAAGAAATTCATTTTCCACCTGAGGACTCGAATATTGTCGATTATGCCGCCGCCCGCAGCAACGCTCATCTACGGCTGATATTTGAAGAATTTTTCTGGGTTTCATTCGCTTTACAACTAAAGCGCGGTGAGCGAGCGAAAGAGCCGAAAGGCGCGATTATCGAAATTTCCGACCGAACTTTTCAAAGAATAAAACAGCTTCTTCCCTTTAATTTAACCGGCGCGCAGGAACGAGTTACAAAAAGGATTTTCGACGATATGCAGTCGGATGCGCCGATGAATCGTTTGGTGCAGGGCGATGTCGGCAGCGGAAAAACCATTATCGCTTTCCTCGCAATGTTCGCCGCAATGGAAAACGGTTATCAAACCGCGCTGATGGCGCCGACTGAAATTTTAGCCGAACAACACGCGCGCAATGCCAAAAGAATTTTTGCCAATTCAAATTATCGCGTCGAATTGTTAATTGGAAGCCTGCGCGCCGCCGAAAAACGCAAAGTTCAAAACGACATCGCAAGCGGCGACGTTCACGCCGTCATCGGCACGCACGCCGTTATTCAAGATGCGGTGGAATTTGAAAAATTAGGTTTAGCCGTAATTGACGAACAGCATCGTTTCGGCGTAATGCAACGCGCCGAATTGACTGCGCGCGGGCTTCGTCCAGACATTTTAGTGATGACCGCAACGCCGATTCCGCGCTCGCTGGCGATGACCGTTTACGGCGATTTGGAGGTTTCGGTTATCGACGAATTGCCACCCGGCAGAACGCCTATAAAAACCGTCGTCGTCGGCGAAGACAAGCGTGACGGTGTTTACAAAGGCATCGAGCGCGAGGTCAAACTCGGGCGGCAGGTTTATATCGTTTACCCGCTGATCGAAGAATCGGAAAAAATGGATTTGAAAGCGGCGACGAAAATGTTTGAAGAGTTGCGCGACGAAATTTTCCCGCAATTAAAAATCGGTTTGCTTCACGGGAAAATGAAAGGCGCGGAAAAGGAAGAGATTATGCAGAATTTTAGCGACGGCAAACTGAATATTCTAGTTTCCACAACCGTCATCGAAGTCGGTGTGGATGTGCCAAATGCTTCTTTGATGATTATCGAACACGCCGAACGCTTTGGATTATCGCAGTTGCACCAACTTCGCGGGCGCGTCGGGCGCGGCGCAGAACAATCCTTTTGTGTGCTTTTGACAGGTGATAAAAAAACCGCTGTAGCCCGCGAGCGTCTCGGAATTATGGAAGAGACGACCGACGGCTTTCGCATTGCCGAAAAGGATTTAGAAATTCGCGGGCAAGGCGAAATTCTGGGAACTCGGCAATCCGGCGTGCAGACTTTTAAAATCGGAAATATCATCCGCGATTTGGAAATTTTGGAGAAAGCCCGCCGCGAAGCCGAAATTTATTTAACGTCAAAACGACTAACTCAAGAAACTTCAAGGCTTATCGAAGTCGCTCGCGCTGACGCGCGCTTTCGTCTTGCGGGCATCGGATAAAAAATATTTTTTTCCGCTATAAAACGACTTTTTTTAATTGGAAAAATTTTCAATTTGTGTTTATATACATTATGATTTTTCAATCTCTCATTGGTTTTTGAGCGAAACTCGACAAATTGCTTTATTTTGTAAACTTCAAAAAGCAAAGTTTCTCTTAAAATCTAATCTTCCGTTTTGTTTGGTTAATTTGCCCATTAGCTGAAAGGCGTCGAATGCGAGTTAATCTTAATTCCAGTTGAAAAATCTAACACTCAAAAGAGTAAAGAATAAACTATAGGAAGAAAATAAAATGGAAAACCGACGACCACCGACCGGCACTCCGCCGAGACCTTTTAATCAAAACAGCAACTATAGGCGAGACGGCGCGAAATCATTCGATGCGAAAAGAACCGCTCCTTCACGCGACAGCCGTTTCCCGCCTGCGGGACGCGACCGCTTTCAAAACAGCGGCGAAAAATCTCAAAGCGGAGACGCGAAATTTCTGCCGAGAGACGGAAAATTTCAACCCCAAAACGAAAGATTTCAGCCAAAGGGACGTTTTGCTCCGAAAGGAAAAAATTTCAAGCCGTGGGAAAAAGAACGCCCGCTCCCGCGCATCGTATCGGAAATGCAAGTAACAGACGGAAAGCACAGAGGAAAATATCTGGAAAGCACCACTTCGACAAAGGTGCGCCCGACGGCGCGGCGAATCCGCGAAGTAATGTTCAGAGTGCTGCACAGGCGCGTGCGGGCGGGCAGATTTCTCGACCTTTGCGCCGGTTCGGGAATGGTCGGCATCGAAGCGATTTCGCGCGGCGCGCTTATCTGCACGTTTGTCGAGCGCTCGGCAAAAATGTGCAGCTTTATCAAGAAAAATCTGGAAAGCTGCGGCATCAAACAAGGACACGGCGAAGTCGTCGAAATCGAAGTAGTACCTTTTTTGAAACAAATGCACAAGCGCCGACGCTTTTGGGACGTAGTTTATTTCGACCCGCCGTATGACTCGAATTACGACGAAGTTTTATCTTATTTCAGCCGCGGTGCGGCGTTAAAACCGCAAGGCGTTCTTGTCGTCGAGCATCCGGCTGAAATGTTTTTCCCCGAAAAATTCGGCGTAATGAGCCGCTGGCGCGTTCTCGTGCAGGGCGAGACGGCGCTGAGTTTTTACGAAAGAAAATAGATTGCCAATTACGAATTACGAATTACGAATGGATTTTTGTTTTAATTCGTAATTCGTAATTTAACTTCCAATGCGAATAATCTCCGGCGAATATCGCGGGCGGATTTTGAAAAGTCCGTCCGGCAGCCGAACGCGCCCGACATCCGACCGCTTGCGCGAAACACTTTTTAATATCCTGACTCCGAGAATTGACGACGAATCCAGATTTCTCGATTTGTGTGCCGGAACGGGCGCTGTCGGAATCGAAGCCGTTTCGCGCGGCGCGATGTTTTCTACGTTTGTCGATAAATCGCGCCGTGCCTGCGCGTTAATCGAAGAGAATCTCGACCTTTTGAAAATTCCCGAAGAACAAACCGAAGTCGTCTGCGAAGATGCCGGAAGATTTGTCGCCCGACGATACGAAACAAAATGGGACGCTGCATTTTTCGACCCGCCGTATCAAACCGATTACGGCGTTTTTTTGTATGAATTCGGCATAAACGCAGACAATTTGCTCAACGACGACGGAATTTTGATTGTCGAGCATCACGCTAAAAATATTTTGTCTGACAGCACAGGCGACATTCGCCGCTGGCGGATTGTTAAGCAAGGCGAGACGAATTTGAGCTTTTACGAAAGAAAATAGTTTAAGTAGTCAGTAATTAGTGGTCAGTGATATTCTATTGGCTACTTGATTATGAAAATAATTATTTGGCTCGCCTTATGTCTGATTTGGGGAACTACTTGGTTTTTTATCAAAATCGGACTCGACGATTTGCCGCCGATAACTTTTGCCGCCGCCCGTTTTATTCTCGCGCTTTTTATTTTAGCTTTTGTTCTTTATTTTCAAAAAATTTCATTTCCCACTACAAAACGTGATTGGAAACTGCTGGCGATAACCGGAGTTTTGCAGTTTTCCATCAATTACAGTCTGGTTTTTTGGAGCGAGCAGTATATTTCTTCGGGGCTAGCGGCGGTTCTGCAAGGAATGATAACGGTTTTCGGACTTGTTCTGGCGTGGATTCATTTGCCGAATGAACGAATAACTTGGCTGAAAATCCTTGCTGTTCTGCTCGGTCTTGCAGGTGTGGCAACAATTTTTATTGAACAGTTGCAAGTAAATTCGGTAATGGCTTTTGCCGGATGTGTGGCGATTGTCGTCGGCGCATATGCGGCGGCGCAGGCTTCGATTTTAATCAAAGCGCGCGGCGCAAAAATTCATCCGGCAAGTATGCTTTTCGGGCAGATGTCGTTCGGAATTTTTCCGCTGATTATTTACGCACTAATTAAAGAAGGCAATCCGCTTCAATTTCACTGGACGGGACGGGCAATTTTCAGCATATTTTATCTAACGATTTTGGGAACAATCGTCGCCTTCTGGCTGTATTACTGGCTTTTAAGCAAAGTCGAATCGACCAAAGCAATGATGATTTCACTTGTTACACCGCTCGTTGCAGTTCTTGTCGGCGCAACATTTCTCGGCGAAAAACTTCCGCCGCAGACGATTTTCGGGGGAATTCTAATTTTAAGCGGTATCGGTTTGATTGTTTTCCGTAAAAAGATAAAGTCTGATGTTGAAATTGACGCAGTAACTGACAACCAACCGCTGACAACCGACTACTGATTTATGTTTTTCAAATTTACAACTGCCGGAGAATCCCACGGACGAGCGCTCGTCGCCATTGTCGAAGGTTTGCCGTCGAATTTGGAAATTGATTTTGAGCAAATAAATTTCGAGCTTTGGCGGCGGCAGCAAGGCTACGGGCGCGGCGGTCGGCAGAAAATCGAACGCGATGAAATTCAAATTCTCTCCGGCATCCGTCACGGAAAAACACTCGGCTCGCCTGTGGCTTTCATCGTCGAAAACCGCGATTTTGTTCACTGGGAAGAAGTAATGTCGAGCGAAAAACTCGCCTCCGAACCAAAAAATCCGCGCATTGTAACGCGCCCGCGACCGGGACACGCAGACCTTGCGGGCGGGCAGAAATTTCAAACCAGAGATTTGCGCGACGTTTTAGAACGCGCTTCGGCGCGCGAAACTGCGGCGCGCGTCGGTTGCGGCGCATTTGCCAAACAACTGCTCGAACAATTCGGCGTCGAAATCAAAAGCCACGTCGTAAAACTCGGCAGCATTCCAGAAAAGCCGCTTGAAAAATCGTTCACCGAAATTTGCGCGATAGAAGAATCTTCATTGCTTCGCTGCGCCGACCGAGAAACGGAAGCTGAAATGATTGAGTTAATCGATAAAGCAAAAGCTGAAGGCGACACTTTGGGCGGAATTTTTGAAGTCGTCGCAAAAAATGTCGTTCCGGGTTTAGGCTCGCATACGTCTTGGCAGGAAAAATTAGACGGTCGAATCGCACAGGCTTTTATGTCTATTCAAGCCGTCAAAGCCGTCGAAATCGGCGGCGGCATTGAAAATGCTTCATTACCCGGCTCAAAAGTTCACGACGAAATCTCGTTTGCGGAAAACAAATTTAAGCGCGCAACAAATCGGGCGGGCGGTCTCGAAGGCGGAATTACAAACGGCGAAGAGCTTCGCGTGCGCGGTTATCTGAAACCGATTTCGACTTTGAAAAAACCGTTGCGCTCGGTCGATATTAATACAAAGCAGGAAAGTCTTGCCGCTTTTGAGCGCTCGGACGTAACGGCAGTTCCTGCTGCCAGCGTTATCGGAGAAGCGATGCTGGCAATCGTTCTAGCCAATTCGATGCGCGAAAAATTCGGCGGCGACAGTCTCGCCGAGATGAAAACGAATTTCGACAGCTACAAAAAGCAATTAGACAATTATTAATTTATTTTCCTATATCGCGCCGATATTGCATACCGTTCCAAGCGATTTCGTTGACGGCTTTGTAAGCGCGGTGAATCGCGCCGTTTAAGTTTCGAGCCGTCGCGGTAACGCCTAAAACTCTGCCGCCTGCTGTGATAAATTCGCCGTTTTCGTCTTTGGAAGTGCCGCCGTGAAAAATGAAAATTTGTTCCTGCGCTTCGGCTTTATCTAAGCCTTCGATTCGGTCGCCGATTTGCGGCTTTTGCGGATAATTTTGCGCGGCTAAAATAACGCACGCCGAGTTTCCCTCTTTCCATTCAATTTTTAATTTGTCTAATCTCTGTTCAAGAATCGCCTCGCAAATTTCGACAAAATCCGTTTCAAGCCGGACAAGAATCGCCTGCGTTTCCGGGTCGCCGAAACGGGCGTTGTATTCCAAAACTTTTATCCCGTCTGCCGTCAGCATCAAGCCGAGAAACAGTATTCCGCTAAACTCAAAATCCTCATCGCGCACCCCATCCAAAGTTGGTTTGATAATTTTTTCGATTATTTCAACGGTTTGTTCCGGCGTTAAAAGACTCGCGTCGGTGATAACGCCCATTCCGCCCGTGTTCGCGCCCGTGTCGTTTTCGCCGATGCGCTTGTGGTCGCGGGCGGGCGGCATCAGCACGAAATTTTTGCCGTCAGCGAAAGCCAGCAAAGATACTTCTCTGCCGATTAGACACTCTTCCAAAACAATTTTAGCGGCGGCTTCTCGTCCGGCTAAGTTTTCAAGTTCACCGATTGCCCGTTCTGCTTCCGCCCGGTTTTGCGCGACGACGACACCTTTTCCCGCCGCAAGTCCGTCGGCTTTGACGACAACGGCAGTTTGCTCGTCGCCGAACCTTCCACGGCGCAAAATCTCTATTGCTTCGGCAGGCGAATTCGCCGTCTCAAATTTAGCGGTTGGAATATTATGACGCGCCATAAAATCTTTGGCGAAGGCTTTGCTTGCTTCAAGTTGCGAGGCTTCGGCGGTTGCTCCGATAATCTTCAAATTTCTTTTTTCAAACTCGTCCACAATTCCTAAGGCAAGCGCGGTTTCCCCGCCGACAAACGTTAAATCAATTTTTTCGTCTTCTGCAAAACAGGCGAGTTTTTCAATTTCAGACGGTTTGATGTTGACGATTTCAGCAATTTCGGCGATTCCGGCGTTTCCGTTTGCACAAAAAATTTCGCCCGTTTTTCGACTTCTTCTAAAGGCTTGACAGAGCGCGTGTTCGCGCCCGCCCGAACCGATTACCAAAATTTTCATAATGACAAATTAAACAAACCCGGCGAAACAAAACTTGACACTCAAAGCCGATAGCTATAATTTCAAACTCAAGTTAAAATCATTTCTACAGACATCGTGTCCGAGTTTTATTCTTTAATACGGCAAAGCATTTTATTTTTACTTTATTGTTACACGATTGTTAAATTGCTCTGAAAAACATAAAATATGGTAAATTACTTTTACTGTATTTGGAACATAATAAGGGAAGTAACAAGCAATGCGACCAATCGAATCCGGCAATTTTGAAGGGTTTAATCAAAAAACTTTTGCCGATAAATCCGAAATCAAGGACAAAAACATCCTCTGTATTGATTGCGGAATAGATTTTGTTTGGACAATCGGCGAGCAGGAATTTTTCCGCGATAAAGGACTTGAAAATCCGCCGAAACGCTGTAAAGACTGCAAGAAAGCTAAAAACGAAAGAATCTCCGCTGTTGCCAACGCCCAAAAATCGGGAATCAAACAAAAAATCGAAGTCTCGGTCTTCTGCGCCAGATGCAGTTCTTATACGACCGTTCCATTTTATCCGTCGCAAGGACGCCCCGTTTACTGCCGCTCCTGCTTTCTGGAAATGAATCCTTCGCTTCTCAAAGACAAATAATTCCTGTTATCCGCCGACGTGAACGCTCGGACGGCGTTCCGGGTCTTCTTCAGCCTGTCTTAAAATCTCCCTTGTTACCGGCGCCGTGTCGCCTTCGCCGAACAAAATATAACGCGCCAGATAAACTATCGGATTGCCTTCGCTCCAGCCGAAATAAACGTGCGGAATTTTGTTTGTTTTGTCTCTCAGATGAAGCAGCAGCGCGGCAATCGCATTCGGCACGGCGGGCGCGCTGGTTCGCAAAATCTTGTAGCCGTCAATATCGACGCCGTGAATTTTCAGCTTTCCTTTAAATTCGGAAGCGTCGCCCGGCGTAATTTCGTAAAAAAGAATCGGGTCTGATG
>JALYZF010000048.1 GCA_030948995.1 Acidobacteriota bacterium | reverse complement strand
ACCTTGAACCTTGAACTTAAAATTATGGCAGATAAAATTACTATAAAAGCGGAAAAAAGAGAAGGACGCGGCAAAAATGACGCGCGCCGTCTTCGGGCGGCTGGAAAAGTGCCGGTCGTCGTTTACGGCGGCGGCGGCGAAAGCGTTGCGGCAGTCGCAAATTTAAGCGATTTAGCGGCGGTCTTGAGAACGGACGCGGGAAGCAATACGCTCTTCTCATTCGATGTCGAAGGCGTTGGGGCGAGCGATGTTATTTTTCAAGACCGGCAGATTGACCCGCTCAAAGGTCGCTTGACGCACGCCGATTTGCGGCGTTTTGCCAAAGGCGAAAAAATCGAAGTCGCCGTTCCGATTCACCTTTTGGGCGAGCCGGTCGGCGTCAAGGAAGAGGGCGGGCTTCTCGAACAATCATTGCGCGAAATCAAGATTTTGTGCGAGCCGTCGCAGATTCCCGATTCGGTCGAATATGACGTTAGCGAATTGAAACTCGGCGAATCGGTTCACGTTTCGGATTTGAAATTCGATAAAAATCTCGAAGTTCACGAATCGCCCGAAACAATGGTCGCGCACGTCGCGGTCGTTAAAGAACCGGATCTTGAACCGGCAACCGAAACTGTCGAACCGGAAGTAGTCGGCGAAGAAGGCGAAGCATCAGACGAAGAAGCAAGCAAAGAGTAGTTTTCAGACAGCGATTCAAATTCTTAAAATTTTATGAATTCGCTTGATGAGAAACGCTGGCTGATTGTCGGACTGGGAAATCCGGGCGAGCAATACGAAAAAACGCGCCATAATCTCGGCTTTATGGTGATTGACGAGTTGGCGCGCGCGTTTAACACGCAGGTGAAACGCCAAGAATGCCGCGCTTTTGTCGGACAGCTTTGTTTTGAAAATCAAACGGTTGAACTGGTCAAGCCGCAAACTTTTATGAATTTAAGCGGCGAATCGGTCGCCTGTTTTTTGAAGAAAGACGACAGAAGCGTAAAGAAACTAATTGTCGTTACAGACGATTTGGCTTTGCCGACAGGTAAAATACGAATTCGCAGTAAAGGTTCAGCGGGCGGACACAACGGATTGAAGTCGCTGATTGAATGTTTGAAGACGGAAGATTTTATTCGATTAAGAATAGGTATCCAGCCCGAACATCCAATTTTCGACACAAAACGATTTGTGCTGGAAAAGTTTCCCAAAATGGAACACGAGACGATTGAAAAAGTTTTAGAGCAAACTGCCGCAGCCGTTCGCGCCATCATTTCTGACGGCGTAGAAAAGGCAATGGCGAAATATAATTAAACGATGAATTAGGAACGATGAATGGTGAATAAAAGAAAATCTTTTTACACTTCATCATTCATCGTTCCTAATTCATAATTAAAAAACCTTCTTGCTTCATTCAAGTAAATGAGGCTAGACGAGCCAAAAGGAGGAAATAAATTGGCAAATAATAGAGTATATGAAGTGATGTATATCGTCGCGCCGGAGACGGCGGACGACGATGTTGTAAAATTAAACGAAACCATTACGCAGGTAATTGAAAAAGAAGGCGGAAGCGTCGCCAATACCGATAATATGGGACGCCGGAAACTTGCCTATCCGATTAATAAGAAAACCGAAGGTCATTATGTTTTGATGGAAGTCGAAGGTTCAGGCAAGGAAATTCTCGAACTCGAACGCCGTATGCGCGTCAACGACGCGATTATCCGTTTTATCACGGTTCGCGTGGACGAAGAGCGTAAAACGGCGGAGAAACACAAAGCCAAACGCGAAAGGCGTCACGGCAGACGAAACGCGGAATCAAATAACAGAAATCAGGGAACAGATGCAGAGACATCTGCGCCAAATCAATAAATAAGGAGTAAATTATGATTGACAAAAAACCTAAAAATTTTGACGAGGATGTTGAAACTGTTGATATTGATCTTGTCGCCGAGCAGAAAAACGAAAGAATGCCGCGCCGCTATCAACGCCGTCGCCAAAGCACATTTGTTCCCGATTATGTCGATTGGAAGGATATTGACTTCTTAAAACGTTTTATTCCCGAACGCGGAAAAATTATGCCGCGCCGTATTTCGGGCATTACAGCCAAAGACCAGCGACGGATAGCGCAGGCAATCAAACGCGCGCGTTCGATGGCGTTGATTCCGTTTGTAACGGATTAAAAGTGAGGAAATTACAATTATGGCAACAACAAAAATTTTATTGCGTGAAGATGTTGATAATCTTGGCGGGCGCGGCGAAATCGTGCGGGTAAAAGCTGGTTACGCGCGTAATTATCTACTTCCGCATCAATTGGCGACGCTGGCGACGAAAGGAAACATTAATCAAATCGAAAAAGAGCGTTCGGCATTGCTAAAAAAAGCTGCGTCGGAGAAATCGACCGCTGAAGCGCAGTCCGAGCAGATGAAAGATATTTCTCTTAGCTTTGAACGCAAAGCGGGCGAAGGCGGAACGCTTTTCGGTTCGGTTACTTCGATGGACATTGCCGAAGCGTTAAAAGCGAAAGGATATGAAATTGACCGCCGCAAAATCGCTTTGAAAGAAGCGATTAAAGAAACAGGCGATTATACGGTCAACGTCAAACTTCACCGCGAAGTTACCCTTCCCGTTGCGGTTAAAGTTTCGGTCGAAGGCGGCGAAAAGGCTGCGCCGAAAAAGGGAAAAGCGGCGAAAACTGCCGCGGCTGATACAGTTGCTGCCGCGCCGGAAACCGAACAAGCAGACAATATCGAGGAAGCAGAAAGCTAAACGAAAACGGTAAAATAAATCGGCGAAAATCTTTGTTTGTTCGCACGATTTGTAGTAGCATCAAAGACTGCAAGCCACATAAATTGTCTTGCGGTCTTTTTTTCTTCAAAAATAAAAACGAGCAAATAAAAATTACGAAAAGCGCAGGGTTTTCTAGGATTTTTGCACTCAAATTGTAATTTCAAGTTCAAACGATGGCGACACCCGAACAGTTTTTAGAAAAGCCTCTGCCGAGCAGTTCCGACAGCGAGCGCGTCATTTTAGGCGCGATTCTTCTCGATAACGCGCTGATTTCCCAAGCCATCGAACAAATCAACGCGGACGATTTCTATTCGCCGCTGCATCGCCGCGTTTTCAAAGCGATGATTTCTTTGTTCGAGCGGGGCGAGCGTATCGACCCGATTTTAATCGGCGAGGAATTCAAACGCGACGGCGCGATTGACGCCATCGGCGGTATTTCGACGATTACAAATTTAACTTACGGTCTGCCGCATTTTTCCGACATTTTGGATTACGCCAAAGTCGTCAAAGATAAATCAATCACCAGAAATCTCATCAAAGTCTGCAACCAAATCACAAGCGAAGCCCTCGCCGAAGAAGAATCGGCGGAAGAGATTTTAGACCACGCCGAGCAGATGATTTTCGCGCTGGCGGACGAAAAAACGAGACAAGGTTTCGCGCACGTCAAACCTGTCGCAGAAACCGTGCTGGCTAAAATCCAAGAATTCGCCAAACGAGAATCGCACGCTTTGACCGGACTTTCGACCGGCTTCCGCGACCTAGACCAGATGACATCCGGCTTGCAGAAAACCGATTTGATTATTATTGCGGCGCGTCCGTCAATGGGGAAAACGGCTTTGTGCTTAACATTGGCGCAGAACGCGGCGATTTTAGAAAAAGCTGTCGTCGCCGTTTTCTCGCTGGAAATGTCGAAAGAGCAATTGGTAATGCGTATGCTCAGTTCGGAAGCGCGGGTTGACGCGCACCGTTTTCGCACCGGATATTTGACGCGCGATGAATGGGGAAGGCTTGCCGAATCAATCGGAACGCTTTCGGAGGCGCGAATTTTTATTGACGACACGGCTGGAATCTCCGTTTTGGAAATGCGCGCCAAATGTCGCCGGCTGGCAACCGAGCAGAAACAGCTTGATTTAATCGTGGTAGATTATATGCAACTAATGTCCGGCTCAAAGCGAACCGAATCACGTCAGCAGGAAGTTTCGCAGATTTCGCGCGAACTAAAATCTCTCGCCAAGGAAATGAACGTTCCGGTCATTGCGTTGTCGCAACTGTCGCGCGCGCCCGAAGCCCGTAATCCGCCCAAACCTTTGATGTCTGATTTAAGGGAATCCGGTTCAATCGAGCAGGACGCCGACGTTGTAACTTTTATTTACCGCGACGAATATTACAAGCCTTCCGAAGAAAACGCCGGAATTGCCGAGCTTCTGATTTCAAAGCAAAGAAACGGTCCAACCGGAACGATAAAGCTGGCTTTTTTAAAAGAGTTTACAAGATTTGAAAATTATTTCGGAGGTTAAATTGATGACTGAAGATTTGCGTTACCCGATTGGGAAATTTGATAAAACTACTGAAGTAACACCTGCTTTGCGCGACGAATATATCAAAACGATTCTCGCCCTTCACGATAATTTATCGCGCGCCGTTTCCGGTTTAAATGAAAGCCAGCTTGATACGCCGTATCGTCCCGACGGTTGGACGGTTCGGCAAACGGTTCATCATATTGCCGACAGCCATTTGAATTCGTTTATCAGATTTAAATTGGCTTTGACCGAAGACGCGCCGACGATTCGACCGTATTTTGAAGACCGCTGGGCTAAACTTGCCGACTCCGAAATGCCGATTGACGTTTCGATGGAAATTATTCGCGGACTGCATCTGCGCTGGGCGAAATTTTTAATGGCAATGACGGACGAAGATTTTAAAAGAGAATTGATTCATCCCGAATCGGGCGCGTGGACTTTAGAAAAATTCCTCGGTTTATACGATTGGCACAGCCGCCACCACACGGCGCACATCACAAATTTGCGCGCGCGAAACAATTGGTGATGCGTGCAAACAGAAATTAATTCAAAAAAATCTTGACAATCATATCTTTTCATTCTACAAATGTCTTAAATTTCCAATTTGCAAACAAGGAAAGTTAAAAGATGTCTGAAGAAATCGGTCAAGGTCGCCTGCTGTCGCTCGACGTTTTTCGCGGAATAACTATTGCCGCAATGGTTCTTGTAAACAATCCCGGAACTTGGTCTGCCATTTATCCGCCGCTCGAACACGCCGAATGGCACGGCGCGACGCCGACAGATTTTATCTTTCCTTTCTTCCTTTTTATCGTCGGTGTTTCGATAACCTTAGCGCTCGGCAAACGGGGTGAGAACGGCGGTGTAAATAGCGAACTCCATCTGAAAATTTTCAAACGCGCCGTTGTTATTTTTCTTCTCGGATTATTTCTGGCGACATTTCCTTTTTACAATTTTTCAAAAGGCGAATGGCTCGACCCGTCGAACGTTCGGATAATGGGCGTGTTGCAGCGCATTGCCATTTGTTATTTGTTTGCCGCGCTGATTTTCGTGCATACGAATTGGAAACAGCAGGCAATTATTGCAGCCGCGCTTCTGTTAATTTATTGGGCTTTGATGACTTTGATAAATGTTCCGGGCTGTGACGTTACGACTTTTAGTGACAAGGCTTGCAATCTCGCGGCTTATCTCGACCGCACAATTTTAACGGAAAATCATATTTGGAAACAGTCAAAAGTTTTCGACCCTGAAGGCTTGCTCTCGACGATTCCGGCGATTGCCACGACTTTAGCGGGCGTTTTAACCGGACATTGGCTGCGCCGCAAAAAAGACGGCGGCGAAACTGTTTCGGCAATGTTTTTCTTCGGCATCGTTTTGACGACAATCGGCTGGATTTGGAATTTCTGGTTTCCGATTAATAAATCTCTCTGGACAAGCTCGTATGTTGTTTATATGGCAGGCTTGGCGCTGTGTTTTCTCGGATTTTGCTACTGGCTCGTTGATATTAAAGGTTACCGAAAATGGACAAAACCATTTGTCATTTTTGGCGTCAACGCGCTGGCTTTGTTCGTCGGTTCGGGTGTGATGGCGAGGCTTTTGGGTTTAATAAAATTAAACGGCGCGGGCGGGAAAACGATTTCATTACAGGAAGCGATTTTTAATAATGTTTTTCTGCCGGTTGCCGAGCCGATAAACGCTTCGCTAATGTTTGCTATTTCGTTTATTTTAGTCTGGCTGTTTTTGATGTGGCTGCTTTACCGAAAACAAATTTTTATTAAAGTTTAAATTAAAATAAAATTTGATTGAAACGCAAAGCAATAATTAAAATCATTGTTTATTGCTGTCTTCTTCGGCTTTGTATTTATCGAGTTCTTTTTTATATTCCTTGCATTCTTTCGCCAATTTCACCGCGTCGCCTTTGTTTTCCTCGATGCTTTTTTTGAATTGTTCGCGGATTTTGTTGAAAAAGTATTCGCGCGTCGCTTTTGTAAAATAATTATCGTCTTTCGATTGGGCTTGCTCGGCAAAAAAATCGACGACTTCATCGCATTCCGGCACGCCGATTTTCTCTTCGCCGACAGTTGCGTCAATGGTTTTTTCTGATAAAGATTTGTCTCGCACGACGGCAACATTACTGTTATTTGATGAACCGGACAAAGGATTGTAGAAACTGCAGCCAAGAACAGAAATTAATAAAACTATAGTTGAAGATAAAAGACCAAATTTATTTTTCATATTTCCACGTTCAAAAATTGCTAATTCTTAGACAAGAAAATAAATAAATTTTGCCTAACGACGGCGTTGACGTGGCGCGAAACCGCCACCACGCAAGCCGAAAGAAACCACACAACGCCATAAGAAAGTCGCTGCCCGCGCCCTCACGTCCATTGAATTGTTCGATGGCGCGTTTCGTTCAGACGATTTTATTCTTGATGTGCTTCGGCATAAATCTTTAACGCCGCATTAACGCGATGTTGAAAATCTGCGCCTTGCCCCTCAAACCATTTCAGGACTTCGGAATCAACGCTCAAGGTAACCGCCGTTTTTTTCTTAGGCATTCGCCATTCGGCTTTGGCAAAGAAATCATCATCAAGCGGTGGACTGTCGGAAGTGTCAATTTCCTCATCCGTCATTTGGTCAATTCTCGCCCAATCTGTTTTCGATTGCGTCTTTAAATTCTTTACGCTCATGTTTTAGTGCTTTTCGCAAAGAGATTATTCGAGTTTGGTTTTCGCCTCGATAGGTAAAAATAACGACGACAATTCGGTTTCCAAGAAAGCCTATGCCGTTCCAACGGTCTTCGCCGTAACCTTCCCGTAAGTCAAGAGCCGTTCGCATCGGAGCTTCAAAAATCTCCCAAGCGTCGGCGAAATCAAAGCCGTGCCTCCGAATATTCTCTTTGTTTTTCTCCTCGTCCCACTCAAAATCCACAAAATAAAGTTTAATCTTCTGTTTTGAGTAAAACAAGCCTCGATTTTAGAGAAGTCATCGAACGATTGAGATGACGTGGGGCGAAACCGCCACCACGCAACTTTGGGTTTAACAGATAAGCCGAATAACAAAGTCGCTGTTTCGCCCTCACGTCCATTGAATTGTTCGGCACGTTTCCCGATACAAAACAACTTGAGCAAAAGGCATGTTTATAGCTTGGCTTCATACACTAAATTAAAAGGGGTTTCCGTTGCCCGCCGAAAATGTGAAAAACCACCTTTCGTTATCACATCTCGAATCCGCCCTTCGCCGGCTTGCGCTCCCAATGCCAGTCCGACTTCCTGCGACAGCGAAGCCGGAGTGCAAAGCAGCGTCGAAGCCGAATAAAAGGCGCGTCCGATTGGATTCAAATTGTCCTTTACATCATCGTGCGCGAACGGCTCGACAATCATCCACGTTCCGTCAGAAGCTAAGGATTCTTTGACGTGCGAAGCCGCGCCAATCGGGTCGCCCATATCGTGAAGGCAATCAAAATAGGTTACAAAATCGTAATCGTTGCCGGGGAAATCTTTTGCTTTGGCGACTTCAAACGAAACACGATTCCCGACTCCGGCTTCGGCGGCTCGCTGTCGCGCCGTTTCAATTGATTTGTCGTGGTAATCAAAGCCGTTGAAAGTCGAATTCGGGTAGGCTTGCGCCATCAAAACAGTCGAAGCCCCAAGCCCGCAGCCGATGTCGGCGACTTTCGCCCCGGCTTTCAATTTTTCTTCAACACCGTCCAGAGCCGGAATCCACGAACCGACAAGATTCGCGGCATAACCGGGACGGAAAAATATCTCAGTTGCGCGAAAAAGCCCGGCATCGTGTTCGTGCCAGCCCAAACCTTCGCCCGTGCGAAACCTCTCAGTCATTTGCGGCACGGCTCGAACTGCGGAAACGGCGAGCAAAAATGCTCCCGGAAAATAAGCCGGACTCGTTTCGTCAGCCAGCACAAAGGCTTGTTCTTCCGAGAGATAATAAGTTTGATTCGCCGCATCGTAGGAAACGTAGCCGCCCGCCGCCTGCGCGTTGAGCCACTCGCGCACATAACGCTCGTTGGTTCCCGTCGCGGCGGCTAATTCGGCGGGCATCAGCGATTTGCCCGCGTTCGCCATCGCTTTGTAAAGACCAAGACTTTCGCCGATAACGACCAATCCGGCGTGCATCGTCGCGCCGAAATCCGTAATACAACTTCCCAAAAGTTGATTCAGTTTTTCTTCGTTAATAGCCATAAATTCTCCTGTGACGTATATCTACACCCTTTTCGTTCAAAATTCAAACGCTCGTATTAAATATGAAGTGCCGAACTTTCATTTATACTGAATTTCAGTTGTCTTATACCGACTTTTTATAACCTTTCTACATTTCACAAGTCAATATAAAACTTGATTTTATACAAAAAACAGTTTAAGTTTGAGGACAAAATAACAATTCCGTTTAAAAAATTAACACGAATTATCAAATGTTATGTCGAAATTACTTGATGATGTCCGCAGTTTGATGCGCTCGCGTTATTACAGCTATCAGACCGAGAGAGTTTATCTGCACTGGATTCGGCAGTATATTTTCTTTCACAAAATAAGACATCCGGCGGAGATGAGTTCGGTTGAAGTCGAGGCTTTTTTAACTTATCTGGCGGTTGAGAAATCGGTCTCCGCTTCCACGCAGAATCAGGCGCTTGCCGCCTTGCTGTTTCTCTATAAAGAAGTTTTGCGGGTAGATTGCCATGGCTTGAAAAATTCACGCCCGCAAAAAAGTCCAGCCGCGTTCCGGTTGTGCTGACGAAAGAAGAAGTAAAAAGATTCTCGAACATTTGACCGGAACAAATTGGCTGATTGCCAATCTTCTCTACGGCGCGGGCTTGCGTCTGCACGAGGCTTTGCGCTTGCGCGTCAAAGATTTGGATTTCGGATTCAAACAAATTGTCGTGCGCGACGGAAAGGGCGGCAAAGACCGTTTTACTGTTTTGCCGACTATCTTAATTGAGCCGCTGAAAAAACAATTGCAGGCGGCGGAAAAATTACACCGGCAGGATTTGCGGCACGGACTCGGAC
>JALYZF010000046.1 GCA_030948995.1 Acidobacteriota bacterium | reverse complement strand
ACGCACGCACCAGAATCTTCGGATTATGCTTTGCCAACACTTTCGTTATCGCCGCCGTCAATGTGGTTTTCCCGTGATCGACGTGCCCGATTGTCCCGATATTCACGTGCGGTTTACTCCGATCAAATTTCTCTTTCGACATCTGTTTTTATCCTCTTCAAAAAAATAGCTTATAAAAAATAACTGGAGCCCAAGATGGGATTTGAACCCATGACCTCATCCTTACCAAGGATGCGCTCTACCCCTGAGCTACTCGGGCAAATTATAAAAAGCGTCTCTCAAAAAACTTTGGAGCGGGAGACGAGACTCGAACTCGCGACATTCAGCTTGGAAGGCTGACGCTCTACCAACTGAGCTACTCCCGCCCTTTAACAACGATGAATTAGGAACGATGAATGCTGAATTAAAATCAGTTCATCATTCCGCGTTCAGACTTCATCGTTTTCAATCTGGTGCAAGGGATAGGATTTGAACCTATGTAAGACTTTCGTCTGCCGGGTTTACAGCCCGGTGCCATTAACCGCTCGACCACCCTTGCTTGGTATTCTCAAATTTTACAAACACAACAAACGGCTTTTTCAAGCCGGTTAGCAAATTTCACATAATACCCAAGTTTTTGGCACTTTGCAAGCCGACGCAAAAGTTTTCAGTCAGGCGTTTCATTTTCGCTGGCGTTAAATGTTTGATGCGCTCGCGGGTGAAACTTTTCGTAAGTTTTTCGCAAATGAGAATCGGTAATATGCGTGTAGATTTGCGTCGTTGAAATATCGGCGTGTCCGAGCATTGCCTGAACCGAGCGCGAATCCGCGCCGTGCTGCAAAAGGTGAGTCGCAAAACTATGTCTCAAAGTATGCGGTGAAACGTCTTCGAGTCCGGCACGTTCGGCATATTCCGAAACGAGTTTGTGAATAATCTGGCGCGTCAAAGGATTTCCCAAACTGCTGACGAAAAGATTATCAATCTCGACCTTTTCCTTTTTGCGACGCCAGATTAAATAACTTTTCAGCCATTCAACTGCGCTTTTGCCCAATGGAACTTTGCGCGTTTTGTTGCCTTTTCCCGTGCAGGTCAAAATTCCCGCGTCAACATCGACATCGAAAATTCTCAAAGTTACCGCTTCGGAAACACGCAAACCCGACGCATACATCAATTCCAAAATCGCTCTATCTCGCAAACCGATTTCACCCGACACGTCAGGCGCGGCAAACAATTGTTCGATTTCGTATTCGGACAAAAAGCGCGGCAAATAAAAACCTTTCTGCGGCGTGTCCAAATCTTCCGCCGGATGTTTTTTGATATGCCCGTCGAGCATCAAAAACTTGTAAAAACCGCGCACCGCGCTGATGATTCTGCCGACCGAACTCGGCGATAAACCATCCCGCGATAAATCCGCCACAAACCCGCGCAAATCCTGCCGCGTAACATCTATAACATCCAAATCTTCCGTCATCGCCCACAAATCGAGCTTTGCCAAATCTCTCTTGTAGCTTTCCAGAGAGTTTTTCGCCAAGCCGCGCTCGACCTGCAAATAGAGAAGATATTCACGAATTAAATCACGTTTCATTGCTCGATATTAAAGCATAAGTCGAAGATAATAAAGAAAATAGTTTCCTTCGCCTTTGCAACTAAAACATTTGCTCAAGTCGTCTTAGAGTTCAATTATGAAAAAATTATTCTTTACAGGTTTGTTGTTTGTTTTGTGTTTTGTTGGTTCAACTTTTGCACAAGTAATACCTGTCGAAAAATCATACGAATTTAGAGGCGTGGTAAAAGATGAAAATTCTGCTGTTATCGCAGGAACGAGTTTGTTTTTTACTGGAAACAATAAAAGTTTTGAAGTTAAAACCAATCAAAATGGCGAGTTTTCAACTAAACTCTCGCCGGAAAAATACGAAATAAAAATCAACAAATATATTTCCAGCGATTTTATTGCTTTCGTTGAAATTCGGGAAAACGCGCTCAACCCAAATAATGTGGAATATATGATTAAGACAAATGCGATTTGTTGCGGGCAAACTTTAGACAAAATATACCCAAAACTTTTGAGCTTTCCGCAACCGCCGTTTCCGCCTGCCGCAAAAGCTGTTCGTGCAACAGGCGAAGTTGTTGTTTTAGTAAAAATTGGTAAGGACGGGAAAGTAATTTCTGCATCCGCTGAAAGCGGACATCCGCTTTTAAAAACTGTGAGCGAGAAAGCCGCAAAAAATTCTCTTTTTGAAACTTCAGAAAACAATGACGAACGCGAAGCAAGATTAACTTACGTTTTCTTGAACGATTTCTCAGATGAAAAAAAACAGAATTTGAAACATTATTCAAATCCTTACAGACTTGAAATTATCGCTGAACCGCCAACTATAGATGTAACTACCTCGCATTAACTCTCGCTCTCCAGAACCTTTTTCGCCTCTAACAATTCCTGTTTGTGCGAAGCGACGAGTTCGGGATATTTCAAATCGAGCGATTCGAGCTTTTGGCAGATGATTTCCGAAACCGCGGCGCGCGTGAACCATTTGTTGTCTGCCGGCACGATATACCACGGCGCGTCTTTCGTGCTGGTCGCTTCAAGCGCGTCTTCGTAAGCCTTCATATAATCTTCCCAAAACGTGCGCTCTTTAACATCGCCCGACGCGAATTTCCAGTTTTTGTCCGGCTCGTTGATGCGTTTGAGGAAACGTTTTTTCTGTTCGTCTTTCGAGACGTTCAAAAAAAATTTCAAAACGTGAACGCCGTTTTCCGCTAAGTATTCTTCAAAATTGCGGATTTGCTCGTAACGATGTTTCCAGATGTTTTTGTCTTTTTTAACTTTGTCGGGCAATTGCTGAAGCTGCAAAATTTCGGGATGCACGCGAACGATTAAAACTTCTTCGTAATATGACCGATTGAAAATGCCGATTTTTCCGCGTTCGGGCAAGGCGCGCATCGAACGCCACAGAAAATCGTGGTCGAGTTCTTCCGACGAAGGCTGTTTAAATGAAGTAACTTCACAGCCTTGCGGGTTGACGCCGCTCATTACGTGCTTTATCACGCTGTCTTTGCCCGCCGCGTCCATCGCCTGAAAAATCAGCAGAATCGCGTGCGTGTTCTGCGCGTAGAGAACGTCCTGCAGTTTGGCAAGTCTTTCGATATTTTCCGTCAAATCCGCGACGGCTTCTTTTTTATCTTTATAATCGCCGGTAAAATCAGTTTCGTAATCTTTTAATTTTAGCTTTTTGCCTTCCGGCACAAGAAATTTTTTAACGTCCATTCAAGTTTTCTCCAAAGAATTTTAACCACAGATTAACACAGATGAACACAAATAAAGCAAACAAAATGAACGTCGCGCTTTTAGTTTTGATTTTAATTTCAACCGTTTCCGGTTTAGCGCAAACGCGCCTTGTGCCGCATAAAATTACTTTGAAAAACGGCAAAAGTTTTAACTTAAATTTGCCCGCCGATTACGAAATCACGCCAGCCGCCGAAGGCTTAAAGCGCGTCCGGTTTTTTGCCAAATCTCCCGACGGCAGAATTTTCGTAACCGATATGCACGACCTTACAGACAACCGGAAAGGTGCGGTTTATATCTTGAGCGATTTTAACTCTGACACGGGAAAATTCGGGCGCGTTACGCCATATTTAACTAATTTGAAAAACCCGAACAGCATCACATTTTTCAGCGACGAGCGCGGGCAGAATTGGTTTTATCTTGCCGAAACCGACAAACTGACGCGCCGTAAATTTACGGAAAATGAAACTAAATCGACAGACAATGAACCGGAAACTTTAGCGACATTTCCCGATTACGGTTTGAGCTATAAATACGGCGGCTGGCATTTGACCAGAACAATCGCTTTTGCAGCGAACGGCAAACTTTACGTTTCGGTCGGTTCGAGCTGCAACGCTTGCGCGGAAAAAGAATCAGTTCGGGCTAGCGTGCTAGAAATGAACGCGGACGGAAGCGACCAAAAAACTTTTGCCAGAGGTTTGCGAAACGCCGTCGGATTGAAACGCATCGGCAGTTTTCTGTTTGCGACCAATCAAGGCGTTGACCATTTGGGCTTGAATAAACCGGACGAAACTTTTTACGCATTAAAAGAAAACGCCGATTACGGATGGGCTTCGTGCTATCAATCAAACGGAAGAGTTTTTCGTGATGCCCAATATAATCGCTTAAAATCCTGCGCCAATGTTCCCGCGTCTTACGCTTATTTTCCCGCGCATTCGTCTGCGCTCGGCTTTGATTATTTCGACGAAGAAACCGCCGCCGAATTCATCAAAAATTCGTTTCTCGTCGCGCTTCACGGCTCGACTAACAAAGCAATCGGTCACGGTTATAAAATAGTCATAGTGCGAAAAGGCAAACCCGTGCAGGATTTTCTCAACGGATTTTTGCAGGGAAAAACAGTCTTCGGTCGCCCGTGCGACATTATGAAATTGGATGCAAATTCATTTCTTTTCACGGACGATTACAGCGGCGTCGTTTATTTCGTCCGGCATAAATAGTAAACCATTTTATGATTTGTTTATTCACCACTGACGATTTACGATTTACTAAATATGAACATCGGGATTACGGTTTATCCAACTTACGGCGGAAGCGGAATTGTAGGCTCTGAAATCGGGCGCGAGCTTGCTCTGCGCGGTCATAACATTCATTTTATCGCGTCTTCGCTGCCAACTCGTCTGACGGAACTGAATGAGCGCGTGCATTTTCACGAAGTCGAAATGATGTCGTATCCGCTGTTTGAGCATCAGCCTTACACGCTGGCACTGGCGACAAAAATGGCGACAGTTGCGCGCTCGGAAAATCTTGATTTGCTTCACGTTCATTACGCAATTCCGCATTCAATCAGCGCAATTCTGGCGCGTGAATCTTTGAAGCCGAAACGATATTTGCCCGTTATTACAACTTTGCACGGAACTGACATAACTTTGGTCGGCGCTGACAGAAGCTATCTGCCGATTACTCGCTACGGCATACAGCAGTCGGACGGCGTAACTGCGGTGTCGAAATTTCTGAAACAGGCAACGATTGAAACTTTCGATTTTGACGAAATCGAAGTCATCCCGAATTTTATCTGTCCAAATCAATACAGGCGCGATGAAGGCTCGCCTCTTCGTGCAGAGCTTGCGCCGAACGGCGAAAAACTGCTGATGCACGTTTCAAATTTTCGCGCCGTAAAACGTCCGGTTGATTGCGTCGAGATTTTTGCAAAAGTTTTAGAGGCAGGCGGAAACGCGCGCCTTGTGATGGTCGGCGACGGACCGGAATATGCGGCGATTCATCATCGCGCAAAACAGTTGAATGTTTTAGAGCAAACAGTTTTTGCCGGAAAGCAGGCGAAGATTGCCGATTATCTCGCCGTTGCCGATGTTTTTCTCTTGCCGTCGCAGGAAGAATCTTTCGGGCTTGCCGCGCTCGAAGCTCAGGCGTGCGAAGTTCCAGTCATCGCCTCGCGCGTCGGCGGAATTGCAGAAGTTATCGGCGATGGCGAAAGCGGATTTTTAAGCGATGTCGGCGACACAAAAAAAATGAGCCAAGACGTTCTAAAACTTCTGCGAAACGAGGATTTGCGTCGCGCTTTCGGAATTCGCGGGCGCGAGCTTGCTGTTGCGCGCTACAGCTCGGAGCTTGTCATTCCGCATTATTTAAGTTTTTATGAAAAAGTTTTAGCTGAAAGCGAGAAAAAACGTGTGCATACAAATGTTTAAATTATGTTTGTTTTTATCTTGAACGAGAAAACTTGGAGACAAGAAAAATCGCCAATAAAGTGAGCGTGACTGCTGCCGAGACTAGACAAAACTGGCAGAAAGCCTCTATAACAAACGCTTGCAGATAAACGAGCCAAACTGTAAAAATCCCCATCAGAGCGACTTGCGCGCCGAAAATATTCCACATCAAGCGATTGCCGAACGCGGCTAAAATCGCTAGAGAAAACGCCGCAAAATATGCAAACGCGCCGAACGCGGCAAGCGGAATGCCCGCAATCTCGGCATAAGAACTCGTCAAAACCTGCTCGCATCCAGCGACGATGCTGCACGGAACTTGCTCGCCCGTGTAATGATGAACGGTTAAATAAATCGCGTCGGCAATACCAATCAATGCAACGACAGCCGCCAAAGCGGGAAGTTTGGCGACTGCGTTATCATTTTTTTCGATTACGTTTTCAATCTCGTTCATTTCTTTACAGCGTTCGTGTTTGTCGCGGAAACATCAGCGTTAGCGGCAGAAATATTTGCCGAGTTTGTTTGAGTCTGGCTGTTCGGCTGACTGCCTTGTGTTTTTTGCAGTTCAGCGTCAATCATCTGCCGAAGCTCGCTTACCTCAAATTGTTGCTGAAAAATATACTGTTTGCCGTTAACATAAATCGTTGGCGTTCCGTTGACGTTCAAAGCGCGACCGCGCTCCATATCGGCATTAACGCGATTTTTAGTCATTAGTCCGAGCATATCATTTTGAAATTTTTCAACATCGAGACCGATTTTCTGCGCGTAATCTTCAAACATTTTGCGTGCGTTGTCCGAGTTTGCCCAAGCGGTTTGATTGGTGAAAAGCTGGGTTTGCATATCCCAATATTTATTCTTGTCCTGCATTCCGGCTGCTTCCGCCGCGACCGCCGCGTCGTAACCATATTTGTGCATCTGAAGCGGAAAACTGCGGAAGATGAATTTTATACGGTTGCCGTAAACAGCGTTGATTTCACTCATTTTCCCGTGAACCTGCGCGCACGTTGGGCATTGAAAATCGGCAAATTCTTCGACCGTAACCTGTGCGTTCGGCGAGCCGAGCATATTGGGCGGCTGCGCTCCGGGCGGCGCGTTTTGATAAGTTTTCAAAGCATTTGAATCGTCTTTTTTACTGACGTTCGTTGCAGTATTTTTATTTGACGCCGGTTTTGAGTTTTGGTAAAAATACCAACCGCCGACGATTGCCGCCAGCAAAACCGCGCCGATAATTATCAAAGGAAGATTGCTGTTATTTTTATTTTCGTTATTCATATTTCGTGAATCGTAAATCGTGAATCGTAAAGAACGAACTATTTACGATTCGCGATTTACTATCTTAGAGTTTTGAGCCGTTTTTTTCCCGCGCGGCGTTCTTCTAAAATCTCGATTGTCTCTTTGACCTTTTGATAGATTCCGTCGGCGTCTAAACCGTATTTAGCTAAAAGCAGTTTCGCGTCGCCGTGCGTTACGATGCGGTCGGGAACGCCCATTCGCACGACTTTCACGCGGTCGAGCATCGCGTTTTCTTCCAAAAGCTCCAAAACAGCCGAGCCGAAACCACCCGCCAGATATGCTTCTTCGACGGTTACGATAATTCGTTTCGTTTGTGCTAAAGCTATAATCAATTCCGCATCGAGCGGTTTGACGA
>JALYZF010000319.1 GCA_030948995.1 Acidobacteriota bacterium | reverse complement strand
GAAACGATGCGTCTGATTTACGCGGCGGAAGCGGCGTTAGGATTCTGGCTGGCGAAAAGTCAGCTTGACCGTTCAATCAAAAACAAAAAATATGTCGAATAATTTTTGATTCGCAAAATCATCAATTTTATCCGGCAAATTTGCAAATTTTATTTTAGAGAACAAGGAGGAAATTTATGTATAGAAAATTATTTTTATTAATTGCATTGGCAATTGGTTTAATCGGCATTTCAGCAGATTCCGTTGCGGCACAGCAGATGAATATGTTTGGCGCGAAATCGAAAATCGAACGCAAAGTTCGCAGCGAGATTTTGTCGCTTCCCTACTACGGCGTTTTCGATGCCATCGGTTATCAAATAAGCGGCGATACGGTAACGTTGAACGGTTACGTCGTGCGCCCGATTACCAAATCGGATGCCGAAAATTCAATCGAAGATATTGACGGCGTGAGCAAAGTCGTCAACAACATCGAAGTTTTGCCGCTGTCGCCGAACGACGACCGGATTCGCCGCCGTGTTTTGCAGACATTGACGAGCCGCGGCGGAAGTCTGTTTTATTCTTTTATGGGAACAAATCCGTCAATCAGAATCATCGTCAAAAACGGTCGCGTTTCGCTCGAAGGCTACGTTGACAACCGCGCCGATTCAAATCTGGCGAATATCTTGACAAAAGGCGTGTCGGGAACTTTCGGCGTAACAAATAATTTGCAAATTATCAACGAAGCTCGATAGTTGGGTTTTGCATCAATTACAAAATTGTTTTTAGAGTTACAACGCGAGACTTAAAATACATTGGAATCTCTAAAAAACTTTAAATCTAAAAGGAAAAAAAATATGAACAACACAACAGAAATTTCAAGCGAAGACAAAGAATTTATGCACAAAGCGGCGCACGCCGGACACGCGGAAATCAAAGCCGGTCAAATGGCGCTTTCAAAAACAAGCAGCGCGGACGTTAAAAAATTCGCCCAGAGAATGATTGACGACCACACCAAAGCCGGCGACAAATTGAAAGAATTAGCCGCAAGCAAAAACGTAACTTTGCCGACCGAACCGAGCGACGAACAAAAGAAAAAAGCGGACGAATTATCGAAACTTTCGGATGAGAAATTCGACGCGGAATATATGGACGCGCAGGTTAGCGACCACAAAAAAGTTATCGGGTTTTTTGGAGACGAAACCGACGACGGCGCGGATTCGGATGTCATAGATTTTGCGACGAACACTTTGCCGACGCTCAAATCGCATCTGGAAATGGCGGAAAGCATCAACGCCAATTTGTAAAACGGCAAATGTCGAAACAAACAGTTCCATTTCGGATTTCGGACGCAAAACGTGCAGAGGAAAGAGTCAAAATTTCCACAGGATAAAGATATGAATCTCTGGACGCTTAACAAATTGATCGTTTTGGTTTTGATTGCGGCTTTTGTGTTTTTGCTGTTTGAAATCCGAATGGAACATCAGGACGTTTTGGGCGAATTCAAAATCGCGTGGATTCCGATTCTCTATTCCGGTTTGATGATTATTGCCGGTTTCGCCGCGCTTTTTTTCTGGAATCGCGGCGGGCGGCAAATTCTTTTCTGTGCATTCGCCGCCGCTTTAATTGTCGGCGCGGTCGGTTTCTGGCAACACAACGAACAGAATTTCGGACGAAGAATTAGCTTCATTTTCACAGTTTGGGGCGATTCCACCAGCAAAAAACAGTCTTCAGGCAAAGATGAAAGTTCGGCAGCGGGAAATCAAGACCAACAGCCAAATGGCAGCCGCGAGATAAAAGTTCCGGTTATACCGCCGATTCTCGCGCCGCTGACTTTTGCCGGACTCGGAATTTTGGGAATGTTCGCCTGCGCCCGCCGTTTTCAGCGTGAAATTGCTTTGACTAAAGAATAAATCCGGCAAGGGTAAATTTTCCCGGTTAATACGCTAAATACGCGAAAATTAAAAGAAAATATAGGAGTTTTTAATTCGCAATAAAACGGAAAAATAATGAGTAAATTACCTAAAATCACAATTTTCTTTTGGATAATGAAGATATTTGCGACAACGCTGGGCGAAACGGCAGGCGATGCGTTTTCGATGTCAATGAATTTGGGCTATTTAGTCAGCACAGGTATCTTTGCCGTGATTGTAATTGCGGCAGTCGCCCTACAGATACGCGCCAAACAATTTCAGCCTTTTCTTTACTGGTTTACGATTATCGCAACAACGACTGTTGGTACTACTCTGGCAGATTTCGCAACGCGGTCGCTCGGCATCGGCTACACGGGCGGTGCTTCTATTTTGCTCTCTATGGTTGTTGGTTCGCTTCTTGTTTGGCGTTGGGTGATGGGGAGTGTTTCGGTAGATCAGGTCAACACCACGATGGGTGAAATATTTTATTGGGTAACAATAATCTTTTCTCAAACGCTTGGAACTGCGCTGGGAGATTGGTTTGCGGATACCGCTGGTTTTGGCTATCTTGGTGCGGCAGTTGTCTTTGGCGGAGTCCTCTTGATTGTCGTTGCTCTGTATTATTTTACAAGTATCTCGCGTGTGATTTTATTTTGGATTGCCTTTATTATGACCCGACCGCTTGGCGCGGTCGTCGGCGACTTTCTCGATAAGCCACTCGTTCAGGGCGGGCTTAACTTGAGCCGCTATACAGCGTCGCTGATTCTTATTGCGGGGATTGTTGCTTGTATCTTTATCTTTCCGCAGAAGGTAGCTCAAGAAC
>JALYZF010000283.1 GCA_030948995.1 Acidobacteriota bacterium | reverse complement strand
GTGTTTTTGTTAAGGCTGGTAAGGGCAGAGCCTATCCTACTCCAAGTCGGTGCAAAATTCGGGTTGAGTTTAATGGATGATTGTAGATTTTCAAGAGCTATGCCCGGCTGATTCATTTTCAAATAACAGCGTCCAATATTTAGATAAGCCTGATAGCTCGGTTTAACTTCCAAAGACATTTTGTAAGCAGCAATAGCTTGGTCCCACTTTTCTTCTTGAAAAAGAGCATCGCCTTTTTCAAACCACTCATCCGTTTTTTTTGTTTCTACCTTGTTATTTTCTACTGCACCGCGATAGTTATTTTTGATTGCTTTCAAAACTGCAGGGCGAGCGCCGGCGGACTCAAGTTCCTGTTCGACTGTAGGCGTAGCTTGAAAATCGACGCCTGACATTTCAATCACTTCAATAATTTCGCTTTGCGGGAGTTTTTTTCCTTCTAAGACTTTGACAAGTCTGTCCTTCGTTACAGGCAACCCTTTATATTGTCCAGGGGAGGCTGGCTTGATTTGTCCGATGCCATTCATTGCAAATGCGAACACAATCAACACAAAAATAAAACTGGCGGGTAAAAACCACCGATGACTTGTGAAAAATTTACTTTTCATAATTTTCACCTCAAATGCAATTTTAAAATTAGCTTCTCAATAAAATAACAATACAAGCCAAATAACGGTTACGTCCCCTAACTTTATAGTCGGTATAATTACCGAATGAAAGTAGGGCTTGGGCGTAAGTCGTCTCTGACTTAGGATTAAAGTGTTTGAATTAGTATCAACAACAAGACGCGAACGCAATTGGCTTTTGCGGCTTTACCTAATCAAGAGTTAATAATTTTGTGGCTGCTTTTCAGATTTATTCCAACGAATGTTTTTGAACATAATCGAACAGTTCAGTTAGCGCCTTAAAAGGTCTCAAAAAGCGTCAATTCTTAGTGCGCCTCTGCTTGCAGTTTCTATGCAAATTTATCCGTTATTCCGGGAAAATTCTCCCGCAAAACTGTTAACAACAACGCTCAAAAGATAGAATTGACTTTTTATAAATTAGTATTATAATGCGCCCAAAGTTTTCATTTGCTATGTTACTTCTGGCGAGTAGCAGCGCTGCTTAGCTGACTTAAGGCAAAAGGGTGCTACAAAAACTATTCCGGTAGATTTACAAGCATAGACGTTTGGAGGAATAGAAAATGACTGACGAAAAGGCGATTGACGCTAATAAAAATCTCGTCCGCGGCTTGAGTCTTCTCGATGCGACAATGATTGTCGTCGGCTCGATGATTGGCAGCGGCATCTTTATCACGTCGGCGGAATCGGCGCGGCTTGTTGGCTCTCCCGCATGGCTGATTATCGCTTGGATTCTGGCGGGCGTAATGACGATTTCCGGCGCTCTGTGTTTGGCGGAAGTTGCGGCAATGATGCCGCGTGCCGGAGGACCTTACGTTTTTTTGCGCGAGGCTTATTCTCCTTCTGTCGGTTTTCTTTTCGGCTGGTCACAGTTTTTAATAATTCAGACGGGGACGATAGCGGCAGTTGCCGTCGCTTTCGCTAATTTCACAGGCGTTGTTTTCCCCGCAATTTCCGGGACAAACTATATAATTGAGCCAATCGTTTTCGGTTATTATGGTTTTAGTCTTTCGACCCAGCAGCTTCTCGCTATTCTTATCATCGTCTTTCTAACTGTTGTTAACACGCGCGGACTCAAACTTGGGAAATTCGTGCAAAACACTTTCACATTCACCAAAACGGCGGCGCTATTTGCATTAGTTGTACTTGGTTTATTTGTCGGCTGGAACACGGGCGGAGCGGCTTTCTCTTCCAGTTGGTGGAATCCGGCAGCAAACGGCTGGAATTTAGAGACAGCGCAACCGGCGGCGATGATTGCAGGCTCGCTCGCTTTTTTGATGGTTTTGGGACGAGCGATGACCGGACCGCTTTTCTCGCAATCGGCTTGGAACAACGTCACTTTCACTGCCGGTGAAGTTGAAAATCCGGGACGCAATTTGCCCCGCGCGTTGCTTACCGGTTGTTTGCTTGTCGTTGCTTTGTATGTTTTGGCGAATGTCGCTTATATTGTCACATTGCCGCTTACGGAAATTCAAAACGCGGCAAATAATCGGGTCGGCACAGTGTTAATGGAACATATTTTCGGCGCTGCCGGTGCAGTTGTAATGGCGATTGCGATTATGATCTCAACTTTTGGCTGCAACAATGGTTTGATTCTGGCAGGCGCGCGCGTTTATTACGCGATGGCGCGGGACGGATTATTTTTTGCGCCGCTTGCCAAAACCAATAGCAAAAACGTGCCGGCAAAAGCATTGATAGCGCAATGCTTTTGGGCATCTCTTTTGGTTTTGCCGCGCACGGTAAATTACGATGCAAATAATGCAGTAACTTTCGGCAACGTTTATACGCAACTTTTAGAATACATCGTTTCTGTCGAGCTTGTTTTTGGCGCTCTCTCGGTGCTTGCCGTTATCATCCTGCGCTTTCGCGCTCCCGATGCGGAAAGACCATATCGCACATGGGGCTACCCGATTGTGCCGATAATTTTTTTGACGCTATCGATTTTGCTTGTCGTCAATCTCGCGTTTCTTGCGCCGACCACATCGGGTATTGGATATTTGATTGCGCTGACAGGCATTCCGGTTTATTTTATTTGGCGCGGCAGCGTCCGTTAATGAATGTGAAAAATTTGTACAAATTATTAATCAGCAAATTGATTTGAGTATAAACAGTTTGTTCAGTAGATTTCATCTGTCTGAAAACGTATCTGTTACTTGCTTTTACCGAAGTGTTTTCGAGTGATAGAATAGTTTAAAAAATCCAATCAAAAACACTCCGTAATGCTCAGTAAGCGTAAATAGAATAAAGAAATAATGTTCACCGGAATTATTGAAGAATTAGGGAAAATCAGCACGCTTGAAAAACGCGGCGACGGCGCGAAAATAAAAATTGCTGCGCAGGCGGTTACGCAGGGTTCGATCGAAGGCGATTCAATTTCCGTCAACGGCGTTTGTTTGACAGCGATTGATATAAAAAACGATTCGTTTGCCGCCGACGTTTCAAATGAAACGCTGAATCGTTCGACTTTGGGAAAACTAAACGTCGGCGCAAAGGTAAATTTAGAAAGAGCAGTGACGGCGACAACTCGTTTGGGCGGGCATATCGTTCAAGGTCACGTTGACGCAACGGGGAAATTTTTGGGCGCGATGCAGGACGGCGATTTTTGGACGGTGCGCGTCGGTTTTCCAAAAGATTTGGCGCGTTATTTAATTTATAAAGGCTCGATTTCGGTCGAAGGAATCAGTCTGACGATTGCCGATTTGAAGGACGACTATTTTGAAATCGCCATTATTCCGAAAACTTGGGAATTGACGAATCTTCACGCTTTGAATGTCGGCGACTCGGTAAATCTCGAAGTCGATATGATTGCCAAATACGTCGAACGCATAATGCTCTACGGCAAAACGCCGGAGAAAACCGAAGGCGTTACGATGGAAAAACTCCAAAAGCTAGGTTTTGTATGATTGAAATCGTTCAAGCCGAAACGCCCGAACAAATCATTGAGGCGCACAGGCTATTCCGCGAATATGAAAAATGGCTTGATGTGGATTTATGCTTTCAAGATTTTGAAAATGAATTGGCGACGCTTCCCGGAAAATATGCCAAGCCTGAAGGCAGATTATTATTGGCGGTTGATGAAAAAGCGGCGGGTTGTATTGCGCTTCGGAAAACGGGCGACCGTATTTGCGAAATGAAACGACTTTTTGTGCGGGAAGATTTTCGCGGACGCGGTTTGGGAAAAATACTGATTGAAAAATTGATTGCCGAAGCGCGCCGAATCGGTTACGAGAAAATGCGCCTCGACACTTTGCCCGGTAAAATGCCGCAAGCCGTCAAACTCTACAAAACTTTCGGCTTTTATGAGATTCCGCCTTACTATAAAAATCCGCACAAGGAAACGCTTTTTCTCGAACTCGATTTGAAATAATTTTCAAAATTTTAATCTTTTCCTAAAATACTAAATAAATTATTGAAAAATTCTTGTTTCATACTTGAAACAGATTGCAACCTGTGTTAGATTTGTTTCATCAGTGATACAAAATGCCTTTGACGGTAGGCATTTATCAAACGAACAATCAGGGGAAACATTAAGAAAATTTTGGAGAATTTCGAGGAGAAAGCAAGATAAAAATATTAATAAACAGAAAGTAAATCCATTGAGCCGCCTTCCGCGACAGCAGCGGCTGATTATGGCGATTCGCGGCGGCGCGGGCGTCGGCAAAAGTCATTTTATCAGTTCGATGGCGGAAGCAGGTCTTGGCAAACTCTGCATTTTCGACACGGAAAGAAAAGCGCGTCTGTTGCGCGGCGTCGGGCAAACGTTTGACGCATTAGAAATCGAGCAGAGCGACGAGCTGCCGGAATTTATCGATTGGGCGATTAGCGGCGAAGGTCAAGAACAGAATTACGGCTGCTTTGCTCTCGACAGTTGGGCGGCTTATTTCGGCGCGAAACATTCGGAAATGATTGAAGCCGTGCGCGAAAGAACCGGTGACCCGCTAGCGCAGCCGAGCGCGGAAGAACTCGGGGCAGACCAGATGGTTTTGCAGTCAGTTTTGCGAAAGCTCTGTATTGAAAGCGGAAAATCTGTCGTTATTGCCGACCAGATTGCGGCGCGTGGTAAAGAAGCGAAAGAAGACAACGAAATCGGGCGCGTATTGCCGATGACGGCAAGCGGTTTGGAATATTTCGTCGATGTGATGGTTGAAGTTTCTTTGCAGGAACGCGACGGAGAAATTACAAGAGTTTTTCAAGTTGTAAAATCAAACTCGCCCGCCTTTGAAGTTGGTTTCGAGATGACGGGAAACATCGGTTTCAAAGATTTTCTCGAACATATGAAAGCCGAGCAAGCGTTGGAATTAGCGTTTGACACGCCTGCAAAATCGGATGTGCCGGAATTTATCGAAGACAAAACTCCGGTTTCGATTGCGCCGCAGGCGATGACGGTTGAAGATTTGATTAAAAAGGCTGAAGCAAACGGTTTCAAACGTGCGGACGTCGTAACGGGCGCGAAAATTTATCATAATCAGCCGAACATCACGCATTTGACAAACGAGCAAATCGAAGATTTAGACCGACGGATGACGGCGCGCATCGAGAAAACTAAAGGCGAAGTAAAAATTGAAGACGCGACGAGCGAAAAAGTTACTAACATCAAACGCGCCAAAGTCGCGTAAACAAGTTTTGCCGTAGGCAAAGGCAAAAAACGAGCAAGGGGCAGGTTTCAAACAAGCGATAGGCAAAAATAAAAAAGACAAGGAGAATCGGGAAATCTCTCTTTGTCCTTTTTTATTTTTAAATTTGATTAGAGCGTTCTTAAATATCGTGGCGGTTGGTCATTGCCTTATCCATCGTAACTTCGTCGACAAATTCTAAATCCGAGCCGACAGGCATTCCCATTGCAATGCGGGTTACGCGAACGCCTAAAGGTTTTAACAGACGCGCGATGTAATTTGCGGTAGCTTCGCCTTCGGTCGTCGGATTAGTCGCAACAATCACTTCTTTAACGTCAATGCCGTCGTTATTTTCCGGCATAAGTCGCGGAATCAAATTGGCGAGCATCAATTCGTCAGGTCCGACGCCGCGAATCGGCGACAGCGAGCCGTGAAGAATGTGGTAGAGACCTTTGAACGAGCGCGTTTTTTCGACGGCGACAAGATTATACGGTTCTTCAACAACACAAATCATCGAGCGGTCGCGCGTCGTGGACGAGCAATACATACACGGATTAACGTCCGTCAAATTATTGCAGACCGAGCAGAAAACAATCTTTTGTTTGACTTCCTGCAAAGCCTCGACAAAACGTTCGATTTCCGCTTCCGGTCGGCGCAGAATATAAAACGCAAGTCGCTGCGCCGATTTATGACCGACGCCGGGCAGACGTTTGAATTCGTCAATTAATTTAGCGACGGGTTCTGAATATTCAAGCATTAATTTAGTGGTAAACGGTAAGCGGTAAACGGTAAGTGAGAAGCAAGTTGGATTTAAATTAGAAATTCAATTTAATGAACTTACCACTTACCGTTTACCGCTTAGCACTGTTTTACATCAGTCCTGGCGGCAGCATTCCGCCTAATTTTCCTTTGAGCGATTCTTCGACTTTGCGGCGCGCTTCGTTGAAGGCGGCAATCGTTAAATCCTGAATCATTTCCGCATCGCCGTCTTTAACAAGGTCGGGCGAGATATTGAGTTCTAAAACCTCAAAATCGCCGCGCATTTTTACCGTTACCGCGCCGCCTCCGGCGCTGGCATCAACGGTCATCGCTTTCATTTGCTTGCCCATTTCTTCCTGCATTTTTTGGGCTTGCTTCATCATCGAATTCATATCGAATCCACCGGGTAATTTCATTAGTTTTCACCTTCCTCAAAAAATAATTGCAATTAAAACTGTGTAAATATTATAACATTCCGGCGCGAAAATTGTCTTTTACGGCAGATGTTTTTAGTGACTTGTCCGAGAAGTTTGTCATAATTAAAAGTTGTCTGAATTACATTCATCAAGTTTGCGTCGGCAATTTTGAAGTTGTAATATCCCTTTTTGATTTGAGCGCACGAAAAGGAAACCGCACCGAAAAATTTCACTTTTTAGATATGGCGATTGAATACTCGCTTCTGGAAAACAATGAAAACTGAAATCTCTTTTAAGACACTTTTATTTTTTGCGCTCGTTTGCGCTTTTACGGCAATTTCGGCGCGGTCACAGAGTTCGGCGACAACTGCTTCGATAATCGGTTCGGTTCGCAATTCGGCGGGCGAGACGATTTCCGATGCGCTTGTTACCGCGCGCGATACTGCAACTAATCAGACGAGACAAACCCGCACCGAAGCCGACGGCTCTTACCGTTTTTCCGGTTTAGCCGTCAGCACTTATGAAATCCGCGCCGAATCAAACGGTTTTGCGCCTTACGTTAATTCGCAGGTAACGCTTTCGCTTGGGCAAACGACAACGCTCGACATCACATTGCAGCCGGCGGGCGTGAACGCGGAAGTAATTGTAACGGATAAGCCGCCCGTGATTGACGGCACACAAACCGCTTCGACAACTTCGATTGACCCGGAACGCATTGAGGAGTTGCCCGTAAAAAGCCGTAATTATCTACAGTTTACGTTGCTCGCGCCGGGCGTTGCGCCGTCGAATACGCAATCTTCGAGCGGCGGCGGAAACGTATCGAACTCGCCGCTTGCCGACAGCGGATTTACGTTCGGCGGACTGCGCCCGCGCAGCAATTCGATTTCGATTGACGGACTCGATAACACGGACGAAACGACGGGCGCGGCAATGGTCGCGCTTTCGCCGGAGATTGTCCGCGAATTTCAGATTATTAACAACGGCATTTCGGCTGAATTCGGCGGCGCATCCGGCGGAGCAATCAACGTCGTTACAAAAACCGGCGCAAACGAATTTCACGGCACGCTTTTCAACTTTTTCCAGAACGAACGCTTAAATGCGCGCGACGCGCTCAGCAGCAGCGATTCAAAAGGGCGTCCGCGATTTCGCCGCTATCAGCCGGGCGCGTCTTTTGGCGGAGCAATTGTGCGCGACAAACTTTTCTTTTACGCCGCCTTGGAGCAGGAAAATTTCACCGGCGACGAGCAATCGGAGATAAACGACAATGTTCGCACGCGCATCAACGCCGCGCTTGCATCGGGTTTTGCGCCGCGTCTCGCCGTTCGTTTTTTAAATGGCAATCGTTTTCGCACCGGCGCAGACGAAACCGAAGCGGCTGGAAAATTAACCTATCTTTTAGGCTCGCGCAATACGCTGAATTTCCGTTTTGCTTTTACCAATAATCGCAGTCGCGGCGAAGCCTTTAACACCGACGCGCTCAGCGATTCGACCGCTCGCGGAAGCAGTTACACAAAAGATTATCAAGCAACCGGCTCGGCAATATCGGTTTTAACCGCGAAAATTATCAACGACTTTCGGCTTCAATTCAGCACGCGGCGCTTTATTTCAAACGCGGGCGACAAAAACGGAACAGGAATCGAAATCGTCGGCTCGGCGCGTTTCGGGCGACCGTTTGATGCGAGCGGAACACGGCGCGAAAATCGTCAGCAGTTTATTGATACGATTTCTTTTACACGCGGCAATCAGGAATGGAAAGCGGGCGCGAGCGTCAGCCATGTTGCCCTCGCCAGCGACTTGCGCGACGGTTTCAGCGGCATCTATATTTTTCGCAACGTGGAAGATTTTCTCGCGGCGCGTCCGGCGATTTTTCGGCAAGCGTTCGGCGATTCACATACAAAATTCGGCGTCACAAACTTTGGAACATTCGTTCAAAATCGCTGGCAAGTATTACAGAATTTAACACTGAATTTAGGCTTGCGTTACGACGCTGAACAACTACCGAAACCTTTTCGTACCGATAAAGATAATTTCAGCCCGCGCCTTGGCGCGGCGTTTAATCCGTCAAAAGAATGGGTTTTTCGCGCCGGATTCGGTCTTTTTTACGACCGTCTGCCGCTCGCGTTTTTAAATTCTGCAATACAGAAAAACGGCGCGCAGGCATTTGAGCAAATCGCTTTTGACGAGGACGCGGCGCAGATTTTTGCAAATACCAGCGGCGGGCAAAGTCTTTCGCCGATTCCAAATATCGCGCCGTCAATTTATCGCGCCGACCCAAATTTCAAAACGCCTTACAGCATTCAAACTTTTGCCGGAGTCGAACGGCTTTTGACAGCCGATACAACCGTGCGCGCCGAATTTCTTTTCACACGCGGCGTGCATTTGCCGCGCACGCGCAATGTCAATTTATTGTTGCCCGTTTTGTTGACAACGACAAACGCCGCATCACTCGGCATTCAAAATCCAACCGCGCAGCAAATCGGACGCGCCGTTTTCGGAACGGGCAGAAACGATTCGCGTTTTGATGCCGTTTATCAACTCGAAGATTCGGCAAGCTCGACATATCGCGGATTGACACTGACAATTAACAAACACCTGAGCAATGAATTTGAAGTTCTGGCTTCTTACACCTTGTCGAAGGCGATTGACGACGCTTCGGATTTCAACGCGCAGCCCGCCAATCCATACGACTTGCGAAGCGAGCGCGCCGCTTCCCTGCAAGACGCGCGGCAGCGTTTCGTTGTCAGCGGAGTTTTTGAATTGCCGTTTGGAGACGACGAAGAAAAAGGCTCGAACAAGAAAGAAAGTTTGACTGAAGAAATTTTGAGCAATATCGAAATCGCGCCGATTATAACTTTCAGCAGCGGCAGACCCGTTAATGCTTTGACCGGCTCGGACGAAGAACGAGAGGGAACTTTTCCGCTTGCGTCGCGCCCGCTCGGTTTTCCGCGCAATGCGCTTCGCACGCCGAAGTTTTTTAATACGGATTTACGAATTGTTAAATACGTTCCTTTAAGCGAAAAGGCGAAAATTGATTTCGCCTTTGAGTTTTTCAATTTATTCAACAAACCGAATGTTGCGGCGATAAATCAATTTTACGGCTCAAACTTAACCGCGCTGCCGGCATTCAAAACGCCCGTTCTCTTCAACGCGCCGCGACAATTTCGCTTTTCGATAGATTTGGAATTTTAGTGATTTATCGGCGGCGAACGAAAGCGCGGAAAGACCTTAAAAGCGATAAGTTTTCATATTTTCATAACGGAGCGCGCGTGATAAATTCTATTTATCAATAAAAATCCGTCGGAAAAGTTTTGCAATGGCTCGTAAATATACAATCAAACGCGACGAAAACGCTCTACCCGAAAGATTAACGCGCTATCGAAACGAGTTGAACGAAGAACAATTTCGCGTAGTAACCGCGCCGCCAAAAGCGTCTCTCGTTGTTGCTGGCGCGGGAACGGGCAAGACGCGGACAATAACTTACCGTGTCGCGTATCTGATTGAGCAAGGCGTTTCGCCGCAGAAAATTCTGCTGGCGACTTTTACGAATCGCGCCGCTAAAGAAATGCTGCGGCGCGTCGAAAATCTGACCGGCTCGAATAACGTCCATAAAATCTGGGGCGGAACATTTCATCGAATTGCGAATCTGATTTTGCGGCGGCACGCGGTTTCAATCGGCTTTGATTCAAATTATTCGATTCTCGACGCCGAAGACGCAAAGGATTTCGTCAACGTCTGCATTGACGAAGCCGGAATCGACACGAAAGCGAAACGGTTTCCGAAACCGGAAGTCGTGCAGGACATAATTTCCTACGCCAACAACACCGACCAACCCATCGAAGATGTCGTCATCAATCGCTACCCGTATTTCGAGCCGTTGACACAGCAAATCAAGCGCGTCGATATGATTTATATGGAGCGCAAACGAGAGCGCAACGTGATGGATTACGACGATTTGCTGCTGAGTTGGAAAAAACTCCTCATCCAAAAACCCGACATCGCCACCGTTTATGCCGAGCAGTTCGAGCATATTCTGGTTGACGAATATCAGGACACGAATAAACTACAAGCTGAAATTATCGACCTTTTAGCCGTCAAGCATAAAAACGTAATGGTCGTCGGCGACGACGCGCAATCGATTTTCGCGTGGCGCGGCGCGGAATTTACCAATATCTACGAGTTTCCCAAACGCTATCCCGAATGCGAAATTTACAAACTTGAAACAAATTATCGTTCGACGCCGGAAATTTTAGCTCTGGCGAATGTTTCCATTGCCAACAACCGAAAACAGTTTCCGAAGGTTTTGCAGGCGGTCAACAAATCGAAAGGCTTTGCGCCCGCGCTGATTCCTTGTTCGGATGTCGAGCAGCAATCGGCATTTATAGCGTCGAGAATTTTAGAATTGCGCGACGAAGGAACTTCTCTTGAAGACATCGCCGTTCTTTATCGCTCGCATTATCATTCGCTTGAATTGCAACTCGAATTAACCAGAAGAAACATTCCGTATCGTATTCAATCCGGCGTCAGATTTTTCGAGCAGGCGCACATCAAAGACGTGATTTCTTATTTGCGAATCGTCGTCAATCCGCGCGACGAGCTGGCGTGGAAACGCATTTTAAAAATGATTCCGAGCGTCGGCAATGCGACGGCGAATAAGATTTACGAATCGCTCGCGTATTCGGAAAACCCGTTCGCGCTCGTTAAAAAAGATGATTTTATATACAAGCCGCGCAGCTCGAACGGCTGGCAGAATTTTGTCGGGCTGCTTGAAAATCTTGTGTCCGACGCCAATCGAAACAGTCCGGCGAAACAAATCGAGTTGATTTTATCAAACGGCTACGAATCATATTTACAGGAAACTTACGAAAACGCCGAAGCTAGAACAGAAGACTTAAAACAGCTTGCCATTTACGCTTCAAAATACGATTCGACCGAAAGTTTTCTGTCCGAACTCGCTCTAATTTCCACCGAACGTTTCGGCGCGCCGCAAACGCTCGTCGGCGAAGATGTCGTCTCCGGCGGCGAAGAAGATGAATTACTAACTTTAACATCCGTTCATCAGGCAAAAGGCGCGGAATGGAAAGTCGTCTTTATAATCTGGACGGCGGAAGGCAAATTCCCTTCGCCGCGCGCCTTAAAGGAAATAAATAGCGAAGAGGAAGAACGCCGCCTCTGGTATGTCGCCATAACGCGCGCCAAAGATGAGCTATACCTGACATATCCGCTGATGATTACCGACTATAACCGCCAGACCGTTCTGCAAAAGCCTTCGCGTTTCGTAATGGAATGCCCGCCCGCGCTTTTTGAAGTCTGGAGTTTGGAAGAAGACGCGCCGAAATTTGACGCGCCGCTAAATTTGCCGAAAGACGATGTTGAGTTTCTAAATTAGCGCGAGTTTTTTCAAAGAAAATTTATTGTTTGCACGTAAAAAGTCGGTTAAAATGTCGGTTATGAGTAAAACCGATCTTGCCCGTAAAAAGGAATCGCTAACCGACGCGGAATATCTGCGCGTCGAACGTGAGGCGTTTGAAAAAAGCGAGTTCATCAACGGCAGAATCGTGGCGATGGCAGGCGCGAGCGAAAACCACAACGTAATCTCTTCAAATGTTTTTTTGGAAATCGGGATTCAAACAAAGAAAACCGATTGCCGCGCGTTCTCAAGCGATATGCGCGTCAAAGCAAAGAAAGGAAATTATTATTATCCCGACATAGTTGTCGTTTGCGGCGACAGACGATTTGAAGACAATAAAAAAGACGTTCTTCTGAATCCGAAAGTCATCGTCGAAGTGCTTTCAAAATCAACCAAACTCAAAGACCGCAACGAAAAACTCGATTCCTATATGTCGCTCGAAGATTTGACCGATTACGTTCTAATTGAACAGGACGCAATGCGAATCGAGCATTTTATAAAAATCAGCGAAAAAGAATGGAAAGTTCATCTGCTCGCGGAAAAAGCAGACCGGCTTGTTTTAGAATCTATCAACTGCGATGTTTCGCTTGCTGAAATTTACCGCGAAGTGAAGTTTTCAAAATAGCATCGGTTTAGTATTAGCAAAAAGCGCGCGGCTTTGCGAATCTACGCCGAAGCGCACAAAGAAATTCATCGCTAAATATAGCTATGCACATAATTAATGAACAGGAAGCTGATTATACTTTTTCAGTTACTGTTAGAACGGAAAAGTCAGAAGTTGGAAATGTTTCTTGCAATTTGATTTTGCCGAAAGAAATTGCGGGAGAGATTTACCTACAACTCTTTCTAACAAAAAAACAATATGATGAAATAGAATCAAACTGGAAATTTTCTGCTGTCGGAGAAAGGAACGAACGTGGTTTAACTTATCAAAAAATAATTGCTGACGATATTCTATTAACGGCTAAACAAATTCACGCTGATTTATTTGTGATTACTGGAGAGCCAAGAAATCTCTATTTAGAAAGTCATTGGTCATTTTTTCACGAGGCAAGAAAGCCTATCGTAGAATTTCAACTCACTCCCAGCATACTTCTTAAACCATTTCGCTCGGCACACAATAAAAATGAATACCTTTATCAGGCTTCAATAAAGTTGTGCGATGGAAATACTATCGTTTTCGATGATGAAGAATACAGATACCAAGACGAGAAGAAAAATTTAATAACAGCCAATTCGCTTGTTGCGCGTTGCAAAAGTTTAGAAAACGGCAATCAAGAGAATGTTCAAAAAGTTTCTGACTTACTTGAGGATGTTTTATTAATTACTTCGTTCGCAGAAGGACAAAGATGTGTTTGTTTGGGTTGGAAAATCTATGACCACCAAATGGAAAGACTGTACTTCAGAAGAGACAAAGTTGTTCCTCTGCCTCTTGAAGATTTTTGGCTTAATAAACTTATTGAGCCTGAAGATACTTTTAAGGATTTTCTACAAACGGCTTACAAAAATTTCTGTTCTTCAAAATTCCAACCAAATATTCGTCGGGCAATCAATTCTCTTTTCAAAAGGCGAGAAACCTTTGAATCTGAATTTATGAATTTGTATGCCGGTTTAGAATCTTTAGTTTTGGGCTTTCGCAAATTTCAAGGTTTAGAGTTTGTCTTTTCAACTGAAGATGAGTGGAATGACTTCGAGGCAGAATTAAAAAAGTGGATTAAAGATGATTCCTTACTGAAAGGTGATAGCAAATTAAGAAGTTCTATTTATGAAAATGTTAAAGCCTTACAAAGGCAATCTTTCGGAAGTGTATTCAAAAAGATGCTTAAATTCTACAACATTGAAAATGAATTAGATGATTTATGGAATATAACAGGCAACAGAGAGGGTTGGTCAATTTCTGAAATCAGAAACAAGCTCGTTCACGGCGAGACTTTTGTAGAACCGCCAAAACACCGATACTTAGGAATAGCTATTGAGAATTTACGTTGGGTATTAAATAGACTATTACTTGTCGTATTGGGTTGGAACATAGAAAAGTCTGATGTTAGTAAGACAAAATTAGCTAATAAAACTGCTTATGAAATTTGGCAGGAATCTAAAAAATATCTTTCTACATAAAAACCTTATAAATAACCTTCTTGACATAAAAATAAAATCGGCGTAAAAACTTTCAAACCGTAGAGCGATAATTTTTATCTTTTACTTAATCAATAATTGCTTGTCGATAATCTCAATTTACTTTTGCCCGCGCACTTCTTATACTTCACATAATAATTTAGATTTTTCGAGTTAAAAAGAAAATGAAATTTCAGAGCAGTAAAAATTTGTGCGCGT
>JALYZF010000276.1 GCA_030948995.1 Acidobacteriota bacterium | reverse complement strand
CTTCGACGGCGCGCGTGGCGGCGGTGCGACGCGAACTTTCGGTTCACACGACCTTCAATCTTTTAGGACCACTAACGAATCCGGCAAATGCGCCCTTTCAAATTCTCGGCGTCTGGCACGAAGCTCTGGTTGCGCCCGTCGCTAAAACTCTCGCCGCGTTGGGAATAAGACGCGCGTGGGTTGTTCACGGTCTTGACGGTTTGGATGAAATTACCGTTTCCGATAAAACGCAAGTTGCGGAAGTTACAGCCGATTACATAAAGTTTTTCCAAATTGCGCCGGAGCGACTTGGGTTCGAGCGAGCAAGAGCGACTGATTTAAAGACGATTCGCGGCGGGAACGCCGAAGATAATGCGAAAATTATCAAAGAAGTTTTGGCGGGAAAACTAATGGGCGCGGCTTGCTCGCTAGTTGTAATAAACGCAGCGGCGGCGCTTTTTGTCGGTGGCGCGGCGGAGAATTTGACCGAAGCAGTCGCGCTTGCAGTTGAAAGTTTGAACAGCGGAAAAGCGCTCGAAAAATTGGAGCTTTTAATCGAAGCGACGCAGGCGGAAGCGCATTAGTCAAAATTTTTGTAAAAATAAATGTCGAACTTTTTAAAAGAAATAGTCGAACTCAGGAAAAAGCGTCTTGCAATTGCCAAATCAAAACGCAGTTTCGACGAATTAAAATCGAGCGCTATCGCAAGACGCAGCGATGCAAAACCACACGCGCTTCGCGCCGCGCTGCAAAATACAAATGGAATAAATATCATCGCGGAAATTAAACGCGCGTCGCCGTCGAAAGGCGTGATAAATGATAAAATCGATGTTGCCGAAACTGCCAAAAATTACGAACGCGGCGGCGCGTGCGCGATTTCCGTATTGACCGAAGAAGATAAATTTAAAGGCTCGTTGGATGATTTGAGGACGGTGCGCGCGAATGTAAAACTCCCCGTTTTGCGGAAGGATTTTATTTTCGACGAGTTTCAGATTTACGAAACGGCAGACGCCGGCGCAGATGTGATTTTGCTTATCGTAGCAATGTTAGACGATAAAGTTTTGTCAAAACTTTATCGTCTAGCAGAAGACGATTTGAAACTCGACGCTTTAGTTGAAGTTCACACGCCCGAAGAATTACAGCGGGCAAAAGCCGTCGGCGCGAAAATTATCGGCGTCAATAATCGAGATTTGCAAACCTTTAAAGTTTCTCTGGAAGTTTCGCGCAATCTAATAAAACACGCGCCGCCCGGTGCGCTGATGATTTCAGAGAGTGGTTTGCGGACGCGCGAAGACTTAATTGAATTGAAGAATTTGGGCGCTGCCGGTTTTCTAGTTGGCGAAACTTTGATGCGTTCGGGAAATGTGGAGACTATTTTAAAGGAATGGACGAGATAGACGACAAAATAATTAACCGTTTATATTTTTTGCTTCCTTTTGTCTTCTCGTTCCATAATTTTGAAGAAGTTTTAGGAATGGAAGCGTGGTCGAAAAAATTGCCTTTGCCGATTCATCCGGTTGTAACGACAAAACAGTTTGCCGTCGGAGCAGTTTTAATTACAGTCATCGGTTTTTTGATAACTTTCAGCAAATCATTTTTTAAATCGAAGAAAAGCTATAATTTTTTGATGACGGCTTTTGCAGGAATGATTTTTCTTAACGTATTTTTGCCGCATTTGCTGGCGACAATCGTTTTCGGCGGATACGCTCCCGGAGTTGTTACGGCACTGCTTATCAATTTACCGCTCACGCTCTACATTTCTCTGGTTAATATCAAAAGCGGCAATTTAACCTTAAAACAGACCATTTCTTTTATATTATACGGCGGTCTGGTCGGTGTGCCGCTGGCTTTTCTGCTTTTAAAGATCGGCGAGATTTTAAGCTGATAAAATATTAAAATGACAAAGGTAAAAATCTGCGGCATTACAAATTTAGATGATGCTATGCTTTCGGCAAAGTTTGGCGCGGACGCACTCGGTTTTAATTTTTACTTGAAAAGCCCGCGTTATATTTTGCCGGAAAAAGCGCGAGAGATTATCCAACAATTGCCGCCGGAGATTTTGAAAGTTGGCGTTTTCGTTAATGAAGATTTGAATAAAATTATTGAAATTGCCGAAATTGCAAGCCTTGATGCAATCCAACTGCACGGCGAAGAAACGCCCGAATTTGTGCGCGCATTGAAATCGAAAACAAATCTCGAAATCATCAAAGCCTTTCGCGTGTCAGATAATTTCAAACCGAAAGATGTTTTGCAGTATAAATGTGATGCCGTTTTGCTCGATGCTTACAATCCGAAAGAACACGGCGGAACGGGTGAAACTTTCGATTGGGAAATTGCGAAGAAAGTTCAGGAGATTTTTCCGAAAATGTATCTGGCGGGTGGGATTTCGGCGGAGAATGTAGAGGAAGCAATTAAAAATGTTTCGCCGTTTGCTGTTGATGCTTGCAGTTGTTTAGAAATATCAAAAGGCAGAAAAGATTTAATGAATGTCGAAACTTTTGTTCGGGTAGTGAAGATTCCAAACTTATTTGATAGTGGACTAAACCGATTTGTAGATTTTGTTAGAAAAGATTTTCGATTTTTAGAAACTGAATACGGCTTTAAACTAACAGAAGCAAAGACGAATCAACATTACAGTTCCGTTCGCTACGAGTCGAAAAAGGTTTATGTTTCAGTTGTTTACTGTCCAGCGCGTTACGAATCCGATGTTGCAATAGGAATTATTTCAAGCAGCGCGCCAAGTTATACTATTGGCGAATTGTTGTCTTTAGAAAATGATTTTGACTTAACGCCAAACTATACTTTTGAAAAAATAACCCAAGCTCAAATAACCGAAAAAGACGTTTCTTGGTTTGCTTCGATGTTGCGTAAATACGGCGAAAAATATTTGACTGGTAATTTGTCGGCGTTTAAAAAACTGAAAGAAAACAGCGAAATAAAAAGCCAAGAATATACCCAAGAAATAATAAATAAACAGCGTAGGCAAAAAGCTGAAGAAGCGTGGAAGCAAAAGGATTACGGCGTCGTTGTCGAAATCTATAAATCAATGAAAGATTTTCTCACGCCGGCGGAAAGGAAAAAGTTAGAGAATTCGGAAAAAATAAATGACTGATTCACAAAATTTTCAACCAAACGAGCGCGGTTACTGGGGCTAATTCGGCGGGCGGTTTGTTCCCGAAACGCTGATGTCGCCGCTCGAAGAATTGACGAGCGCGTA
>JALYZF010000262.1 GCA_030948995.1 Acidobacteriota bacterium | reverse complement strand
AGTCGAGATGAAACGATGCTTCAAAAACGAGCGGCGGAATAAAAAGCGATAAAATCAATTCCGGCGTGAGCGAAAGCTCGGATTTTCGCTGAAAAGTCAGCAGCAAGCCGACAACGACAAGCGCGACCGTATAAGGAATCCGAAGGCGCCGCACGCCGAGGGCGACGAGCGAAACGATGAGCAGCAATTCGATAATCAGCGTTTCGGTGGCAAGAAAATTTTCCATAATAAACTTTCAGCTTATCAAGACTTAACGGATTTGAAGAAACCGGTTTTGACAATCGGCAATTGGTTAGCCGGAAGATTCGGTTTGAAATAAAATAGGAGTTAAGCGGCTGCCGAAGTCGAATAATCCGGGGTTTTATCAAACTGATTTGCACGGTTCAGGCGTTTATTGTTGGTTGATTATTTTCTTCAAATCGCCGATTGAACGACATTCGTTAATTTTTCCGGCATCAGCCTTTAAGGTCAAAACGCCGTTTTCTTCCGTAAAAATCGCCGGAAGTTCGACTTTCAAATCGTGTTTCCGCGCGGAGAATTCGTCGGCGTGCAGAAATTCCAAAGAATTTTTCAAAGTTTCGAGAAACATTTTCCATTCTCTCCGCATTCCGAAATTTCCGTGCGTTATCGCGCAAAGGTTGCAGGCGTAGGTTTGCGGCGAAAAAATCTTGTGCGCCGCGTCCGCCAGCAGATTGAAAACGCCGCTGTCGGCATTATAGACGAAAACGAGTTTTGTTTTTTCATCTTCTCCGGTCATCAATTCATTTATCGGACAATCGCGGTCGGCGACTCGACTACCGCACTTTGAAGCCGCCGTATTTAATTTACCGTTGTCGGTTACGTCTAATCTTTCATTAACGATTTCCACGCCTGTTTCGCTTCGGACAAAGTCAGCCAGGCGATACCGATGTTGGTTATTGCGCCCGCGATGCAGTAGCCGCACCAGGCTTTTTCTTTGGTCGGCATCTGGTAAAAATACCAGCTTGCCGCCGCCGCTTCGACGACGGCTTTGCCCGCCGCGAAAATCGGCACGAGCGGCATCTCGGAAGCGCGATTTTCGCCGCCGAACGCCGCGATGGGAACATTTGCCGCAAGACTCGCCAGCGATAAAGTTCCGTCCGGCACGCCGAGCGCGTAAGCCGTATCCGACGAATTAACTTTGTCCGAATCGAATCCGTCAATCGGCGGGTCGGGCAGATGTTTGATGATACCCGTCTGAAAAAGCGAAACCGCCGTCATCGCGGCGACGCCGACCAGCGACAACCCGATTATTTTTCGCCGCCGCTGAATTTCTTCGCTCTCGCTCTGCTGCAGCTCGCGGCGCAGCGTTTGCGGCTTTTTACCGACGATTGTTTGCGATGCTTGTTTTTCCGACATTTCGTTTTTAATCTCCACGTTTTTTTCTTATCATAACAAAAAGGCGTAAATCGTATGAAAAAATTCCTGACATTGATTAGTTTTCCAATAGCGCTCGGAACTTTCGGCGTTTTAATCTGGCTCGAAAATCGTCGCCCGCTGCGCGAATCAATCGAGCCGAAGTTGAAACGCAGCGCCAGAAATCTGACAGTCGCCGGACTTGCCGCCGTCGCTTTACAACTGGCAGAACAACCGCTCGCTCGTCCTTTAACGAAAATGGTCGAACGTAAAAATCTCGGACTGCTGAAAATTTTCAAATTCCCGCCGCTTTTGGAAACGATTTTAGCCGTCGTTTTGCTCGATTACACTTTATACGTTTGGCACGTTTTGACGCACAAGCTGCCGTTTCTGTGGCGGTTTCATCTGGTTCACCACGTTGATTTAGATATGGATGCTTCGACCGCGCTGCGGTTTCATTTCGGCGAATTGACGATTTCCGCGCTTTGGCGAGCAGTGCAAATCGTCGTTATCGGCGTGTCGCCCGTTTCGTTTGCCGCGTGGCAGATGTTTTTGTTTCCGGCAATTTTATTTCATCATTCTAACGTCAATTTGCCCGTCGAACTGGAAAAACGAATCGGTAAATTCCTCGTTACGCCGCGCCTGCACGGAATTCATCATTCGGTTGTCCGCGGCGAAACCGATTCAAATTGGTCGAGCGGTTTGACCGTTTGGGATTGGCTGCACGGAACTCTTAAAACCGACGTGCCGCAAAACAAAATCGTTATCGGCGTTCCGGCTTATCAAAATCCCGAAGAAGTAAAATTAACGAAAATTTTGCCCCTACCGTTTGAAAAGCAGAAAAACGATTGGCAGTTATCGGGCGGTCGTGAAACGGGAAAACGTCTGCGATGAAGCCGGAAATCTCAATCATCATTCCGATGCTCAACGAAGCCGAACGAATCGCTGCCACGCTCGACGCGCTCGCGTCTTTTGGCGAAAACGTCGAAATTATCGTCGTTGACGGCGGAAGCCTCGATGCGACCGTTTCGATTGCAGAAAACTATCCGATGAAAATTCTGCATTCAAAGCGCGGGCGCGGGCGACAACTGCAAATCGGCGGCGACGCGGCAATCGGTGAAATTTTCTGGTTCGTTCACGCCGACACGATTGCGCCGCCCGACGCGATTTTCGAGATAAAGAGAGCTTTGCAAAATCCGCAAATTGTCGGCGGAAATTTTACGATTCGTTTTGACGGTGATAGATTCGCCGCGAAGTTTTTGTCGTGGCTGTATCCGAAATTAAATCTGCTCGGTTTGATTTACGGGGATTCGGCGATTTTCGTGCGCCGCGCGGTTTACGAGCGAATCGGCGGCTTCAAACCGTTTCCGATTTTTGAGGATTTGGATTTCGTCGAGCGTCTGAAAAAAGCGGGCGGCATCGTTACATTGCCCGCCGTCGTTACGACTTCTTCGAGAAGATTTGAAAACAAAAGTTTCTTGCTGACCTTTCTGCGCTGGACGATTTTGCAGACGCTTTACTGGCTCGGCGTAAAGCCCGAAACGCTCTTGAAAATTTATTTTCCGGCTTGAAGCTGAACATTTCGCTCGAAAATTCCTGCGTTTTCGAGCGTCCACCGGTAAGTTGCAGGCGCGTTTTTTCGCGCCGCTTTTGCGTCTGAAAATTCATCGCGCAGACGGCGCAAATCCGTAAACGTATCCACATCATACCAACCGGAAATAAGCTCGAAACGGCTGATTTTCAACTTCTCGACGTTTGCCGTTATTTGCTCAAAAACTTTCGCCGAACTCCATTCGATACCATCGAACAGCGTCGAGAAAATCTTTTTCAAGCCAATTAAATAAAAACCGCCATCGTCTGATTTTCCCAAAACTATTTCGGCTCGCGTTTCTAAATCGCTAAAAGCCTGTTCAGCAAATTCAATTGGAAAAGTCGGGCTGTCCGTGCCAATCATCACAATGGCTTTTCCTAAATCCGCGCTAACGGCAAACTCGAAAGCGCTCGCCATTCGCTCGCCTAAATCCGCGCCTTTTTGTTCGATTAAAATTAAGTCGCCGCACGTTTCAAATCGGTCGAAATAGTTTTTTTCGTCCGACGGCGCAAAGGCGATAACAAGTTCGTCGCAGACTTTTCGCACCTTGTTAATCGCGTCAAACAAAAACGCTTCGGCGAGCGCGCGACATTCTTCCGACGAAAGAAACGGCTGAAGTCTGGTTTTAACGTTTCCCGCGCGCGGAACTTTTGCCATAATAATAATTGTTCGTTTCATAAACGGAATAATTTTACAGTTTTCGGGCATTTTCCGATAGATAGGATTAAATAATAATGACTTTGAATATCGAAGCGGCGGTCAGCGAAAGATACGCGGCGGCATCGCGGCAAAAAGAAGCGGCGTTGTGTTGCCCGGTCGAATATGATCCGCAATTTACAAAGATTTTACCCGCTGAAATCGTCGAGCGCGATTATGGCTGCGGCGACCCTTCGCGGTTTGTGAAAGCGGGCGAAACAGTTCTCGATTTAGGTTCGGGCGGCGGCAAAATCTGTTATATCGCCGCGCAAATCGTCGGCGCCAGCGGGCGCGTCATCGGCGTTGACACGAACCCGAAAATGCTCGCGCTTGCCAATAAATATCGAGATGAAATGGCGAACAAAATCGGCTGTGCCAACACGGAATTTCGCTACGGGCGCATTCAGGATTTGAAACTCGATTTGAACTTGGTTGATGAATTTTTACGGACAAATCCAATTAAAACCGCTGACGATTTTTTCAAATACGAAGCGTTCACTTCAAAAATCAAAGCCGAAAAACCTTTGGTTGAAGATGATTCGATTGACGTAATTTTGTCTAATTGCGTTCTAAACCTTGTCAAACCCGAAGACAAAACGCAGATG
>JALYZF010000245.1 GCA_030948995.1 Acidobacteriota bacterium | reverse complement strand
ATTGAAAATCTGCGCGCGCCGCTAGCAGCGGATGAATTTCGGATGTCGTTTCTGGCAGGAAAACTCGCGCCGTTTGAGAATCTGGCGCGTGTTTTTATTACCGAAAACCAATTAAAAGAAGCGTTTTTGTGCGTCGAAAAATCGCGCGCGCGCTCTCTGGCGGATGCTTTGGACGAAAATTTAACGCTCGCGGGCAAAACAAAAAGCGCAAGTAATCTGATTAGAAAATTGGAAGGTCTGCGCGAGGAATTAAACTGGTTTTACAGCCGCTTGAGCCGCGCCGAAGAAGCGGAAATCGAACGTCTTCAGCGCGAAGCAAAGCGGGGCGAAAAACAAATCGCCGACGTGATGCGGCAAATCGAAAGCACTTCGGACGCGAAGTTCAGCGCAAAGGAATCGCTTGATTTCGAGCGGCTGCAAATGGAGCTTGGCGCGAAAAAAGCTTTGATTGAATTCATCAATTTCGACGGCAATTTGTCGGCGTTTATTGTAGGAAACGAAAAGATTCGGTTTGTTGAAAATTTGGCACGGGAGAGCGAGATTTTGTCTCTGCTCGAAGGCTTGCGTTTTCAATTCGGTGCGCTTCGTTACGGCGCTGAAAATTTGGAAAATTTTATGCCCGAATTAAAGCGGCGCGCTGATTTTTATTTGCAGAAACTTTACGAAAAACTTTTCAAGCCGCTCGAATCTCTTTTAGAAAACCGCGATTTAATAATCGTGCCAAGCGGCGCGCTCAATTACGTTCCTTTTTCGGCGCTGTTTGACGGCGCAAGCTATTTGATTGAAACGCGCGAAATCGTTCACGCACCGAGCGCAACAGTTTGGCAAAAACTGTCGGCGAAATCTTCAAAACGGTTGGAAAACGCTTTGCTTTTGGGTTTTGCAGACGAGCAGATTCCGCTGGTCGAAAAAGAAATTAAAACGCTCGAAAAGATTCTCCCGCAAACAAAAAGTTTGATTGGCGCGGCGGCAACCTTTGCGGCTTACACGAAAAACGCGCCGCATTTTGATATAATACATCTGGCTTGCCACGGGCAGTTTCGTCCCGAAAACCCCTTGTTTTCAAGTCTGCATTTGGCGGACGGTTTCGTCACCGTGCGCGATGTTTGCGCGCAAAAACTCAAAGCCGAGCTTGTAATCTTGAGCGCGTGCGAAACCGGCTTGAACGAAATTTTTGCGGGCGAGGAGATTTTAGGTCTGGCGCGCGGGTTTTTGTCGGCAGGCGCGAGTTCTCTGGTTTTGAGCCTTTGGACTGTTAGCGACGCGGCAACCGTTCGATTGATGAAGGATTTCTACGAAAATTTGCAACGCGGCGCGAGCGTGGCGGCATCATTAAAAGCGGCTCAAAACAATTTTATTAAACAAGGCGTTCATCCTTATTTCTGGTCGCTGTTCGCCGTTATAGGAAAGTAAAAATATTGAAAAGCGGAAGCGGAAAATAAACTTCTAACTAATAAATAACTTCTTAACTTTTATTTTTTACTTTTCCGTCTTTTTCCTCAAACTTCGCGCACTGTGCAGAGTAGCGAAAACATTTTATAGATTCGAGTCTTGAGAGGCTGCAATGAAAAAAGGTATGAAAAATTTTAAGCTGACGGCAAGTTTTATTTTTATATTTGCCTTCGTTTTCTTCTGCGGAATGCTTGGGCAGAAAACGGTCGCGCAAAGCGGCACGGGAAATTGCAACTGCGTTCCGAACGAAGTAATTTTCGAGCTTGCCGCACCTGCCAATTTACCTGCTGTCGTAGCGCAATACGGACTGAATCCGACGCCGCTCGGACAAGCGGGAACGCCGCCGACTTTCCGTATGCAAATTACGAGCGGTCAGACGCCTTTGCAGGTTGTCGCGGCGATGCAGACGGATGGGCGAATCAGCAAGCCGGAAGTCAATCGGAAATTGTCTTTGGTCGAGCGCGACGGTTTAATCTGGACGGTCGGGCATTCTTGGAGCGTCGGGCATTCTTGGAGCGTCGGGGGCAGCGTAAAAGGTTTCAGCCGACAATGGTTTGAAAGTAAAATCCGGCTTCAGGAAGCCTTTGCACAAGGCGGAACGCGCGGCGCGGGCGTAACGGTCGCCGTTCTCGACACGGGAATTGACGCGACGCATCCGGCTTTTGCGGGAAAATTAGTCGCGGGTTTCGATTTTGTTGACAACGACGACAATCCGAGCGAAGTCGGCACATTTCGACAAGGCTCGTTCGGACACGGAACGCACGTTGCAGGAATCATTGCTTTAACTGCGCCGGATGCGAAGATTATGCCGATTCGCGTTTTGGACGCAAACGGCGAAGGCGAGCTTTGGCGCGTTACGCAAGCCGTTATCTGGGCGGCGAATCACGGCGCGAATATTATCAACATCAGTTTCGGTTATCCTGAAAGTGTCCGGCTGCTCAAAGATTTACTCGAAGCGTGCGGCAACGGTGCATCGCTCGACGGAAAGACGTTTGAAATTAACGGACGTTTAGTAGTTGTGGCAAGCGCGGGCAACGGCGGAAATGCCGCGCCCATTTATCCGGCGGCGGAAGGCTTAAACGACAGCGAATTGAGCGTCGGAGCAACCACGCGCTTTGATTTACTCGCGGATTTTTCAACCTTTAATCGGGATTTTATACGAGTAATCGCACCGGGCGAAAATATCGTCAGCGCGCTGCCGGGCGGTCGTTACGGCGTTTGGAGCGGGACTTCGATGTCCGCGCCGATTGTTTCCGGCATTGCCGCGCTAGTGAAGTCAAAATATCCGACATTAACGCCTGATATGATTGTCGAGCAGGTAAAAGAAACGGGCGTGAAGATAGATTATCAGGATAATCTAAGAAATAGCAGGATTCAATCGAAAAGAGTTGATGCTTTGTGTGCGGTAACCAATAATCTCAAATGTGTCGCGCCTTAATAACCGCGCCAAAGCGCCTGTTTCGATAACCCTTAAACCAAAGTGAAACTCTCAAAACTCTCGCTGGGAAGCCGACTTAAGACAAGTCGGCTTTTTCTTTATCTAAAGTTTATAAATCGCGTGTCTTTTTCCACAAACTTCTCGCACTGTATAACTGCAAACTTGAATTTTATGGCGCAAAGCCATTTAAGAAAAACGGAAGAATAAAACGAAATAAAAGGGAAGGAAAAAATGAGAGAAATAAAAAAACAAACACACGGGCAAATCTGGAAAGCGGCATTGGTGTTTTTAGCGGTTTTTGCGTGGGCGGCAATTCCGTTTTTGACACAAAACGCGGTCGAAGCCAGCGGCGAAGCGACGGTTTCAACGCTGCGAGCTACTTTAACCGCTCCGAACGGTGCGATTAATCCGCACGGGACGGCGGACTTTAGCGTTGATGCTGGCGGCAACCGCGAACTCGAAGTCGAAGTCGAAGACGTGAATGCGGCGAACGGAACGACATTTACGGTTTTCGTCAATAATATCTCGGTTGGTCAACTAAGCATCAGCCTGCAAAGAGGAAAATTGAAGCTCCGCACCGAAAGCGGGCAGAGCGTTCCTAATATCAATGCTGGTTCGACTGTTGAAGTAAAAAACGGCACGACCACAATCGTCTCCGGCGTGTTTGGCAGCGGAAACACGACGCCTTCGCCGAGCGGTTCGCCAACTCCGTCACCGACCGGCTCGCCGAACGCGACGCCGACCGGCTCGCCGACAGCGACGCCTCGGATAACTCCGAGCGTAACGCCAACGGTTACGCCGCAGCCGAATGCCGGACATTTGTTTGCGCCTTTGTCGGGAGCGACGATTAACGGCGTTTTGCCGAGTGGTTTTGGTAAATTTGAACAAAAGGCGACCAAACAAGAATTGGAAGTTTACGTGCGGCAGGTGAATCTGCCAATCGGCACGGTTTTGAGTGTGTTTGTTGATAACGTCTCGGTCGGTCAGATGACCGTGCGAAGCGGCGGCGAAGCGGAACTTGAATTAGAAAACGAACACGGGCAGGCAGTTCCAAACGTCGTCGCTGGTTCTACATTGCAAATCAAAAACGGCGGAAACGTAATTTTGTCAGGCGTATTTGCGGGCGATAACACAAATCCTGCGCCAACTCCGAGCGGACGAGGCAGATTTTTTGAAGGACACCTAAACGGTGCGAGCTTGACGCCGCCGGTTTCGACGAGCGGCAGAGGCGAGATAAAAGTTACCTTAAACAGCAATGAAACACAGGCGACCATTTCAGGCGAATTTGAACATCTTTCAAGCGCGCAGACGACCGCCAAGATTCAGGTAACAATCGGCGCGGCGACAACCGTCGTTTTCGACCTCGGCACAATCGGCGGCAGAGAAGGACATTTTGCGCCGCAGACGTTTGCCGTTACCGCCGAGCAAGTTCAGCAGTTGCGAACTGGTTTGTGGTTTGCGGTCATCGGCAGCGTCAACTTTCCGAACGGAGAGGTTGCCGGACGCATTAGCAGCCGTTCGCACGACAGCGATTTTGACGGCGACGGGCGTAACGATTTAGCTGTTTTCCGCCCGTCAAACGGAACTTGGTATTCGCAAAACAGCGCGGGCGTTACCCAGCAGATATTGGGCGGCGCAAATGATAAATCGGTTTCCGGCGATTACGACGGCGACGGAAAAACGGACGCCGCAGTTTACCGCGACATTAATGGCGCGGGCATTTGGGAAATCCGGCGCAGTTCGGACGGCGGAACAACCAGACAGCAATTCGGCTTGGCAAGCGACAAAACCGTGCGCGGCGATTTCGACGGCGACGGACGCACCGATCTAGCCGTTTTTCGTCCTTCAAACGGAACTTGGTATATCCAGAAAAGCGACAACACGGGCTATACATTCGTGCAGTTCGGTATCGCGGAAGACAAACCGATTGCCGTCGATATGGACGGCGACGGAAAAGACGACATCGCCGTTTTCCGCCCGTCAACCGGCGTCTGGTATTGGCTCAGAAGCAGCGACAACGGTTTCAGTGCGATTCAGTTTGGCACGAGAGGCGACGTTCCGCTAGTTGGCGATTTTGACGGCGACGGAAAATCCGATGTCAGCGTTTACCGTCCGTCAAACGGCGTCTGGTATATCCGGCACAGCAGCGACGGCGCGGTCGAATACAAACAATTCGGCTTGAGCGACGATATTCCGGTCGCGGGAAATTACGACGATGATGACAAAACCGATATTGCCGTCTTTCGTCCGTCAACCGGCACCTGGTATATCTGGCGCAGCAGCGACGGAACGGTTGATTACAAACAGTTCGGCGCGAGCGGCGACATTCCGACTCCGGCGCGCTAAACGTAAAAGGGCGAAACGAAAATTTCGCCCTTTTCATAATTAAATAAAGGATGTCCATCCGCCGCGCAGCTTTTATCAAATTTAAGAAGCGTCGGCGGAACAGGACGCCCCGACTGCAATGTTTCTCGCAGTCGGGGTTTTTATTTATTCGGCGTTCAACTTTTCCAATAGATTTTTAATTTGCGTAAGATGGCGCGCTTCGTGTCCGCCGATGAGCGTCAGCCATTCGTGCGCGGTCAACT
>JALYZF010000209.1 GCA_030948995.1 Acidobacteriota bacterium | reverse complement strand
AGAAGAAGGTTTGTTAAGTACTTCGGAAACGGCAACCTCGAACGTCGTTCGCGCGGAAACTCTTAAAAGCCAGCCGCTTAGAACCGACAATTTTCAAAACGCGATTCAGTTGACTCCGGGCGCGGTGCGCGACGGTTTCGGCAACGACTATTTGAAAGGCACACGCACCGGGCAGAGTGGTTACACTGTCAACGGCGTAGATGTAACCGACCCGGCGACGGGCAATCTCGCTTTCGATATTCCGCTCGAAGCGGCTGGAAGCGTGCAGATTGAAGAAAACCCTTATTCATCGGAGTTCGGGCGCTTTACGGGCGGCGTAACGAATCTGCAAACCAAAGGCGGCGGCGACAAATTCAAGGTCGCCGTCGCCAGATTTTTCCCGACGTTTCACAATGTTTTTTCGACGAAAATCGATTCGTTTCGCCCGCGCATAACTTTCAGCGGTCCGGTTCTTGCGAAAAAGGTTTTCTTTCTCCAATCGTTTGAATACCGTTTTTCCCGCATTTACGTGCCGAGCCAACCAAAACCCGATAATAATTTCACGCAGGAAGGCTTTAATTCCTTCACGCAAATTGATTGGAACATTAACAAAAGCAATTCTTTGAAATTTAACGCGGCGATTTTTCCCGGTAAATTCCGAAATCTTGGTCTCGACACTTTTAATCCCGCCGCGACCGCGCCCGATTATAAACAGCGCGGCACGCTTTTCTCGGTTTCCGAGCAAATGGTTTTCAAAGATGCTTCGTTTTTATCGTCGGAAATCAGCTACAAAACATTCGACGTTGACGTTTTCGCCAAATCGAATCTGCCTTTTACAATCGCGCCAGAAACAAATAGCGGCGGTTATTTTGCCGACACGCGGCGCCGCACAAAAAGATTGCAGTGGCAGGAAACTTATTACTCGCGCCCGCTGAAATTTTACGGCGACCATTCTATAAAAGTCGGATTCGAGTTTGACCGCACGCACATCGGCGGACAGCTTCGTTATAACTCAATTTTTATTCGCCGCTTTGATGGCAGCTTAGCGCAGCGCATTGATTTTACAAATGCCGCGCCGCTTAATTTTTCCTATAACGAAACCGCCATTTTCGCGCAAGACCGCTGGGTTTTAAGTCCGAAACTAACGCTCGATTACGGCGTTCGTTTCGACCGCGACGGCGTAACGAAAAACAACAATATCGCGCCTCGTTTTTCGTTTTTGTTTTTGCCGCTCAAAAACCAGCGCACCATTATCAGAGGCGGCATCGGAATTTTTTACGACCGCTCGCTGGCGACCAGCGGCATATTTGAAGGCGGCGAAACGGATGACGATTTAATCAACCCGCCCACCGCTACTGAATTCGAGCAGATTCCCGAACGCATCGTTACCGATTACGCCTCCAACGGCGCGAGCATAATTGGCACGCCCGTTCGTTTCGACAACCAAGTAGCCGGACGACTTCGCACGCCGCGCAGCGTCCGTTACAGCATCCAGCTCGACCGCGGCTTAACGAAAGATTTAACGATGCGCGTCGGATTTTTAGAAAGATTTACGAAAAACGATTTGCTCTTCGAGCCGGTTATTAACGGCAGCGCGGGAACGCTTTTGTTGAGCAGCCGCGGGCATTCGCGCTACGATGAGCTTCAATTTCTGCTCGCGTATAACAAGGAAAAATTGGGACAATTGAATGCTTCTTACGTTTTTTCGCGCTCGCGCGGTGATTTAAATACGGCTGATAATTTTTTTGGAAACACTCCCGCGTTCGTCGTGCGACCTAACGAATTTGGGCGACAGCCTTTCGACGTGCCCCACCGCTTTCTTTTATACGGACAAATCGACGTTTCCAAAAAATACGACATTCGCGTCGCGCCGTTGTTTGAAATTCGTTCCGGCTTCCCATATTCGGCTTTTAACGAACGGCTCGAATTTGTCGGAGCAAGAGGCGCGGCGGGACGTTTTCCAATGTATCTCTCGCTCGACGTGCAAGTAACGAAAGGTTTTCAAATACCGTTTATTTTCAAAGACAAACACGCCCGCATCGGCGTAGCGTTGTTTAATTTGACGAATCATTTTAACCCGCGCGATGTTCAAAGCAACACAGGCAGCCCGAATTACGGGAATTTTTATAACAGTTTGGGAACTTCGGTCAAAGCTAAATTTGAAGTTGATTTTTAAAGGGAAGCGTGGCGCAAATGAACGGGGCGACAAAAACGCCACGATTGAAAAAGCGGTGGAATTTAATGGAAACCTTTAAAACACAGAAAGTTGCAAGCGGAACAAAATTTGTTAATATAGAGGTCTTATGCAAAAACGCCTGATGTTTAAAAATGCGCTCCGCCAATTGCGCCACGGGTTCAATCGCCCGTTCATGGTGATGTTTGAAACCACGCTGCACTGCAATATGAAATGCGGTTATTGCGCGATTTGGCAAAATCAGCAGCCGGAAGAAAAAGCGACGCGCGACAGAGTTTTCCGGCGAATGGACGAGGCGGCTGATTTGGGCGTTTTTGCGTGGAGTATGTCGGGCGGCGAACCTTTGATGAATCCAAATGTTCCCGATTATATCGAATACGCCTCAAAAAAAGGCTTTTTTACCTCGATGCCGACCAACGGTTTAGCACTCAAAAAATACGCTGAAAGTTGCGTCAAACTCGACCAACTCGAAGTTTCGATTGACACGCTCGACCGCGAAAAATTCAAACAGCGGCGCGGCATTGACGGGCTTCCGACAATTCTTTCCGCGCTCGACTACATTGCCGACAACAAACTAAAACACAATCTCGTGCAAATAAACGCGGCGGTTGACGAAAGCAATTTGGAAGACTTGCCCGCGCTCGCCGAGTTTTGCACGGAACGCGGATTTCTATTGCACACCGAAGCCGTCCACAATGTCGTCCGCACAACCTACGAAACCGAAAACGTCGAAATAGAACACGAAGGCTTGGACAAAATCGCGGCTTACGTTTTGGATTTGAAAAAGAAATATAAATGCGTTCGGTTTTACACCGATTATTATAAGTTTTACCGCGAAGACGGATTTACGAAAAAATTTCCGTGCCGTTCGGCGTCGCACCTTATAAATATGCGTCCCGACGGCTCGATTCAGTTTCCGTGCGCGTTCGTCTCAAAACACAAAGGCGCGCCGGAAATGAGTTTGAAAGACATTTATGCCTCCCCTGAAGTGCGCGAAATCATCAAACAATCGCCCGATATGTGGGATTTCTGCAAGGGCTGCAAAATCGGCTGTCCGTATGAAGTTTCGGCGTATCGCAATAATCCTTGGACGGCAGTTTGGAGCGCGATGGAGTTTTTACAACTTGTTTAGGTTCTATGAATGTTTCGCCCGAAAATAATTTAGCCGTGCGCGCCCGCGAACTTTACAAAAGTTACAAAAACGGCACGGAAGCGACGCGCGGCATTGATTTTACCGTGCGGCGCGGCGAAGCTGTCGCTATCTTGGGACCGAACGGCGCAGGCAAAACGACTTTTTTGCGGCAACTCACAACCGAGCTAAAACCGACGAGTGGCACAATTGAAATTTTCGGCATTGACGCGGTAAAAGAACTAAACCGAGCAAAACTTTTGATGGGCGTTACGCCGCAGGAAGCCGGAGTTTTTGAGACTTTGACGGTGCGCGAACATCTCGAATTGTTCGGCAAATTGAAGGGATTGAGTAAACAATCGGCGCGAACTCAGACTGATGGAATTTTGCGAAATCTGGAACTCGAAGAAAACGCCAAACGGCAAGTCGGCACGCTTTCCGGCGGGCAAAGACGGCGGATTCTAATCGGCTTGGCGATGCTCGGCAAACCGCCGCTCCTCGTGTTGGACGAGCCGACCACGGGTCTTGACCCGCAATCGCGGCGTGCCGTTTGGCAATTGCTCAAAAAATTTATTAATGACGGCGCGACCGTAATTTTCTCGACTCATTACCTGGAAGAAGCTGAATTTCTAAGCCATCGTATCGCGTTTATAAACGGCGGGCGAATAGTTGCCGACGGCAGCTTGCAGGAGCTGCGCGCCAGCTTCCCGAACAAATATCGAGTAAATTATTTGAATGGCGGGGGACAAATCGGTATTCCGCACGTCGAATTCTTTAAGGATTTCACCTCGGCTCAAGATTTTATCCGATTGAAAAAAATTAGCGAATACCAACTGGCAACATCTTCGCTCGAAGACGTTTATTTTTCCCTTATCGGCGAGCTTTTGGAGACGAGCGAAAGCGCATCAGCGGCAATAGAAAAGTCGAAAAAATGAAAAAACAATTTTCAGACATTTTCTGCGTTTTTCAAATTCATCTGGCGCGACTGCGGCGCGAGATTGGACCGTTTCTGCTTGCGGCAATCGTCTTTCCGATTGGAATGTATCTTTTTGCGAGCGGCATCGCTAATCAAAATGCGGCGCAAACAATTTCAAATGACGCGAAGCTGCATTTTCTCGCCGCTTCAATTGTTTTTTCTTTGAGCTTGACGTCTATTAGCTGGCTTGGCTACTTGATGCTCGAAAATCGTTTTACGGGACGTTTAAAACTGTTTGCCACTTTGCCGCTCGCTGCTTCTTCCTACGTTTTCGGCGTGTTGATTTTCGCGCTTGTGCAAGGAGCTTTGGGAACGATTTCGATGTTATCGGCGGCGAAAATTTTGGGCGTAGAAACACAAATCAGCGGAATTGCGGGAGCGCTGCTGCTAGCTCTGACAAACTTCGTCGCCATTCTCTCCTTGTGCGGCGTCAGCGTGATTATTGCGGCGCGTGTTCGCTCGTTTAGCGAAGGCTCGCTTTATACGGACGCGCTGGGCGCGGGACTCGTGCTGCTCGCGCCGGTTTATTACTCGGCGGAAACTCTGCCGTCCATTTTACGCTGGCTTGGATACATTTTGCCGACGACATATATCGCCGAAGCCATCAATAAAATTCTGGCGGGCAATTTATTCGTCGGCACGGAGATTTCGATTTTAGTTTTAATGGCGGTAATTACGCTCGGAAGCGGTTTTCGCTTGATGAACTGGAGGGAAGAATGAGCCGAAAACCGCGCATATTAGTTTTGACATTATCGTTCGGCGCAGGACATATGTCCGCCGCGCGAAATGTTGTCGGGGAATTTCAAAAACAGATTCCCGAAGCCGATGTGCGCCTCTTGGATGCGCTCGAAAATTGTTCTTTATCGTTCCGTGCTTTTTACGTCTGGTCCTATTGGGCGATGATTCGCTACGCGCCGCGCGTGTGGGGAAAGTTTTTCAATGGTCGAGTCGAAAGACTAGACGCGCAAACCGCGCCCGTCTGGATTTGGCGAACGGGCTGCCGGAAAATTTTCGACGAAATCCGCAAATTTCAGCCGGACTTAATCGTCGCGGCGGAAGTCGGCGCGTGCGAAATTGCCGTTATCGCACGTGGCGCAAATTTAACAAATGCAGAAATCGTCAATGTTATTACCGATTTTGAAGCCGAGCCGATTTGGGTAAAACCGGAAGTTTCCGCCTATGCAGTCGCCACCGAAACAGTCAAAAAACAGTTGGAAAATTGGGGCGCGGTCGCGGAAAAAATTAAAGTCTGCGGTATTCCAATCGACGCGAGTTTTGGCGAAAAATACAACGCAAACAAAATAAAGATGCAATTGGGTTTGGACGACCGACCGATAGTTCTGCTGATGGGCGGCGGAATGGGTCCGACCAGAATGAATGAAGTTGCCGCGCATCTTTTGGAAAACGGAAGAGATTTGCAAATCGTAGCGCTGCCCGCCAAAGACAAAAGAGCCAAAGCCGCGCTTGAAAAACTGCAAAACACTGAATCGGTCAGCCTGTATGTAATCGGGTGGACGAGTTTGATTGCTAAGCTAATGCACGCGGCGGAAATTTTGGCGACAAAACCCGGCGGTTTAACTTTATCGGAAGCCGCCGCCTGTGGTTTGCCGCTTGTTTTATTCGACCAAATTCCGGGACCGGAAGAAGCAAACACGGTGCGCTTTGTCGAAGCGGACGCGGCTGTTTTGACCAAAGATTCACGGGAAACCGCATCTCAGATTTTGCGACTTCTGCGGGACGGGAAAAGAATACAAGCGATGTCTGATAACTGCCGCGCACTGGCTCGCCCAAACGCCGCCCGCGAAATCGTCCAATTGGCTTTGCGGAAAATAGATTTATCAAACGAAGAAAACGAGATTCGGTTTTCAGTGAAAGGGTTATCGACCTCGCGCTACGCTTTTGCCGTTTGGCGAAAACTGAAAAGCCGTAAAATTTTTCGCGCCGTTTTTGCGCCTGATTTGGAGCGAAAAAAGTCAGCCGAAAAGTTTAAGAAATCTTCGCCGGAGGTGGGAATTAGATGAATGCCGCCGCAACCGCCGAGATTACGAAATCTTTTAATGCCGATTTCTCGCCCGGCAAAGCCGCGCGCCCGATTTTGTTTCTGACAATCAAAAATGGCGCGGCGCACACCAAAGCCGCCGAAGCGATTGCCTCGGCTTGGCAGGCAATTAATCGAAAAATTCCGACGCGCATCGTCGAGGTTTCTGAATTTATGTCGCCGCTTGCCCGGTTTACGCACGTTTCAGCTTATTTGTGGCTGGTGAAAAACGCGCCCCGAATTTGGGAAAAAATTGACGATTATCAAAAACGTCAAACGCAGACGAGTCCCGAATGGTTTTACCGCCGCGAGTGCCGAAAACTGTTTGAGTTAGTTGAGGAAATTCAGCCCGCGGCAATCATCGCAACTGAAGTCGGCTGCAGCGAAATCGCCGCGCTTATCAAACGCGATTTGAAATTAAACGTGCCGCTCGTCGCCGTCAACCTCGATTACGATACCGACCGCGCGTGGATTCAGCCGGAAACGGATTTGTATTGTCTGGCGACGTTTTTAATTAAAAAAGATTTTCTGCGGCTCGGCGCAGATGCCGAAAAAACTAAAGTTTGGGGCGCGCCTCTAGACTCTGAATTCAAGCGTTTGAGCGATGCGAAGCGGCAAATGGAACGGAAAAAAATTTGTGAATGGCTCAAGCTCAACAAAGACGAACCCATTGTGCTAGTTTCCGGCGGCGGCGAAGGCTTGGGGAAAATTGAATCCGTCGTCAAACAATTAGTTGATTTGCCCGCTCAACTTGTGGTTTTGACCGGACGCAATAGAAAATTAAAAGCGAGTCTTGAAAGGTTTGAACGTTCGGCAGGTCGCGTCAGAATTTTGGGCTGGACGGACAAAGTTCCAAATTTAATGCAAGCCGCTGACATTTTGATTTCAAAACTCGGTCTGACTTTTTACGAAGCGATGGCTTGCGGTTTGCCGATTATCGCGCTTGAGCCGCCACCGGGCGCGGAACGAATTCAATAT
>JALYZF010000194.1 GCA_030948995.1 Acidobacteriota bacterium | reverse complement strand
AAAACTGTGCCAGTAATAAGTCAATCACAAATCGAAATTTTAGACGCGCGCCGTTTGCCTGTCAGACTCGGAATTGTCGTCGCCGTCGCTATTGCGCTCGTCTTCGGCTGGTTTGCGATTCGCTGGCAATTGGGCAATATGCTGGCTGAACATACCGCGCCGACCGATGTCGGAGCGAAAGACAAAGCGCGGATTGCCGCCGATTTTGCGCCGCGCGACCCGCTTGCCAATTGGCTGCTCGTTAATACGGACGGCAATTCGGCATCAAAAAATAATACCGAGCAAGTCGTCAAACTTTCGCCCTTTGACTTTCGCTGGTGGATTGAATTAGGGCGTGAGCGCGAGCAGGCGGAACAGCCGGACGGGGCGGAAAAAGCTCTGCAAAAAGCCGTCGAACTAGCGCCGAATTACACTTTTCCGCGCTGGCAGCTAGGCAATTTTTACTTGCGTCAAAACCGCAGCGACGAAGCGTTCCGCCAATTAAGCCTTGCAGCGCAAACAAACGCGCTTTACCGCGAGCAGGTTTTTTCGCTCGCTTGGGAATATTTCGAGCAGGACACGGCGCGGCTTGAACAAATCGCTGGCGGCTCGCCGGAGGTTCGCGCAGCTTTGGCAAAATTTTATGCCTTGAAGGGACGCGCCGCCGACAGTTTGCGTCTTTGGAATTCGCTTTCGGAAGAAGAGAAAGAAGCTAACTCGGACGGCGCGCGCATTATCGCGCAGGCGCTCTACGACAAACAGTCTTTCCGCGAAGCTGTCGAATTTGTCCGCCAACTCGGAATCGAGCCGGACGCCAAAGCCGAAACCGTTCAAAACGGAAGTTTTGAACGACCAATCGGCGAAGTCCAAGAGACTTATTTCGGCTGGAAAATTTCGCCCATTGAGAAAATGAATGTCAAACTCGACCCGATGGTCAAACACGAAGGCAATCGCAGCTTGCGCGTGGCTTTTAACGGTTACGCGCAGCCGACGCTGCAAAATATTTCCCAAATCGTAACGGTCGAACCGCGCGCGCGGTATCGCCTGAGTTTTTGGGTTCGGACGGAAAACTTAAAAAGCGGCGGCGCGCCGAATCTGGAAATTTATAACATTGCCGACGCAAAATCGGTTGCCGTGAGCGCGTCGTTTCCCGTCGGCACAAACGATTGGCAGCAGGTAAAAATCGAATTTACCGCGCCGCCGAATGCCGAAGCCGTTACGCTTCGCACCACGCGCCTTTATTGCGGCGATGTGTGTCCGATTTTCGGCACATTTTGGTATGACGATTTTCGATTGGAGAAGCTAAAATAGTGCTTGGTGCTATGTGCTAAGTTGGAAATCGAAGCACTTTACACTAGTCACTCAGCACTTTCACTGATGTTAGATAAAATCGAAACAACTTGGGCGAGTAAAACGCTTTTTTCTCTGCTCTGCGCGTTGATTGTTTTTACCGCGCTGGCTTACGGCACGGTTCACCAGCCGACGCTTGCCGTTTTTTATTTTCTGGTGGTTTTGCTTGTTTGTTTGTGGGCGATTGATGCGTTTTCGAGCGGCGCGCTGCGCTTCGATAAAAGCTCGATTCAAATTCCGCTCGCGGCGGCTGTTTTATACGGCATTGTGCAAATCATACCGTTCGGAAGCCAAGCGGAGATAACCGGAGTTTCCGACATTCCGCGCACCATTTCATTAGATCCTTTCTGGACGCAGATTGCCACGCTACATTTTTTTGCGTTCCTGATTTTTCTCGCCGCGCTTTTGAGTTTTATCGACAGCACAAAACGCCTGCGCGTAATCGTTTCTCTTATCACTATTTTCGGATTTGTCTTTGCTTTTTACGCTATTCTCCAAGCGGTTTTAAGTCCGAATAAAATCTACGGAATTTACGAAGTGCAATTTGCTTCGCCGTTCGGTTCGTTCGTCAATCGTCATAATTTCGCCGCGTATATGGAAATGACGATTGCCGTGCCTTTGGGATTGATGTTTGCCGGAGCAGTTCCGCGCGACAAACGTCTGCTTTACGTTACCGCAATCGGTTTGATGGGCATCGCGCTGCTTTTGAGCGGCTCGCGTGGCGGACTTGTTTCGCTGCTGGCGGAAATTTTCTTTCTCGTGATTCTGACAACCGAAACGAAAACCGCCCGTCAATTGGGCGTGAAAATAGCTCTTGCCGCGCTGCTGGTCGGGACGATTATCACGGGCGCAATTTTAATCGGCGGCGAATCGTCTCTGACGCGCTTTGCCGAAACCGCGCAATCAAAAGATTTTTCGACTTACCGAACGCATATCTGGTCGGTTACGCTCGACGTTATAAAAAATAATTTCCCCTTCGGCACTGGCTACGGCGCGTTCGGCGTCGCATATACGCCGTATGATTCGTTCAACGGCATCGAGCGCGTCGAACAGGCGCATAACGATTATCTGCAAATTGCGTCTGACGCCGGAATTGTCGGGTTAATTATCGCCGCATTTTTCGTCTTTAAACTTTTCCGCACAGGCTTTCAAAATACGAAAACTTCCAATACATTTCGGCGCGGCGTCGCCACGGGAGCGCTTGCCGGATGTTTCGCCGTTCTCATTCACAGTCTTTTTGATTTCGTTCTGCATATAACGGCGGTCGCGCTGTTGTTTATAACACTCGTTTCGCTGGTTGTCATTAGCGGAAGAAGAAACGCCGACGACGCAGAAGACGTGCCGCGCAAACGGCGACGGAGACATTCAGCCGTTGTAACGCCGATTGAAAAAGGAAAGAGGAGTTTGGAATAATTCAGCCGATAATGAAAAGCTGGACGAGCAGCAAAATCGCGATAACGAGTGTAATTCTTCGCAATCTTCGGGAAAGCGTTTGAAGAAATTCTGACGCGGCATCTTCCAGCAGTAAGCTCAAGCCGTTCAAGAAAAGCATTAACGCGACCAGAAATCTATGTTCATTACCGGAATTGAGCGAATAGAATGCCGATAAAATCAAAAAAATTCCGAATATTTTGTGAATGGTTTCCGTTTTCATATTTGTCCGACTTAATATCAATTTCAAAACTCATTAACATTTTCGCTCTTTTCGGCAACGTTCATTCGCCGTCTGTGCGGGCGCAGAAAACCGACCAGATACCAAACGATACCGTGCGCGACGTATGTAAAAGCAATAATAAACAACATATACTGCGAATAGAGCCACATCAACATACCAAGCGCTGCAATAACTAAAATCAGATAAACACTTCTTTTTCCGCCGCCGACGGTCTTAAAGCTAGTGTAGCGAATCGTGCTGACCATCAGAAGTCCGAGAAAGGCAACGAGAATCATCATCACAATCGTATATAAATTCGACAAGTTTTCATCAAAAATACTGAGCGGAAGCGGGTGCAGATAGACGATTGCGGCAAGCAGTCCGGCGGCGGGCGGAATCGGCAGACCGACGAAATTTTTCTTGTCTATTTTCGGCGTGCCTTCCATCAGAACGCGCGGGCGCGTCGCCTGCAAATTAAAACGCGCCAGCCGAAAAGTTCCACACATCAAATACATAAACAGGACGAAGACGCCGAAGCCGTGAAGCGAGTTTGATTCGTTGAAAGTTGCGCCGATAGCCCAACTGTAAATCAAAACTATCGGAGCGATACCGAAAGTTAAAACATCTGCCAGCGAATCTAGCTGAACGCCGATTTCGGTCGAAGTGCGCGTCATCCGCGCAACTCTGCCGTCGAGTGTGTCGAAAACAATCGCCAGCGCAATTGCTTTTGCCGCGTATGCAAAGTAAACGGCGGCTTGTTCTGGATTTGAAGCTATAATTTGAAAACCGCGCACCGAAGACAAAACCGCCAGAAATCCCATTCCGATATTCGCCGCCGTAAACGCCGACGGAATCACATAAAGACCTTTTTTCAAGCCTTTATGAGCCGGTTTTTTTTCTTCGGTTTCCATAGGTTGGATTTATCTTAGAACATTTTACCGAATCCGAACAGGCTAATTTACCGCAGAATTTAATCAGCGGCTAATTCCGTCGAAGCAAAGTTGTCCGGTAAATTTTCTGCGACGGAATACTCGATGAGTCTGCCGATAATGGTTTCGCCACCGACAACTCGGTCTCCGACTTTAACCGCAATTTCAACATTTTTCGGCATCAGCAAATCGGTGCGCGAGCCGAATTTGATAAGCCCGTATTTTTCGCCGAGCGCAACGTTGTCGCCCGCTTTGCGCCAGCAAACAATTCGCCGCGCGAGAATTCCGACAATCTGCGTGCATACGACCGTCATTTTCTCGCCTTCGATTGTCATCGCATTCCGCTCGTTTGTCTGGCTTGCATTATTACTCGTCGCCGGAGCTTTTTTGCCTTGAAACATCTCGACTTTTACAACCCGTCCGGCAATCGGCGCGCGGTTGATATGAACGTCGGTCGGCGAGAGAAAAACGCTGACGAATTTTCCCGTCTCGCGTTCTTCAACGCGCGTAACTTTGCCGTCTGCGGCTGAAACAATAATATCGGCTTCAGTCGGCACAATACGCATCGGGTCGCGGAAAAAATACGCCATAAAAAGCGCGAGCGCGATAAATAAAGCTGTACCAATCCACATTTGAAAAAACGCGAACGCGAGCGCAATCAAAACCGGAGCGGCAACAAACGGAATGCCTTCTTTAACCATAAAATTTAAGGGTAAACGGTAAATGATAAGTGGCGAGTGAAAGCGCGAAAACTTTTCACTTACCGTTTGCCACTTACCACTGTTTTGCGATTTTACTTCAATTTAATCTGTTTGAAAACAAAAAAAGCCCGATGCTAAAAACATCGGGCAAATAGGAGGAGCGAATGAACAACTTTTAATCTCTAATCTCTTACCGGATAATCTTTCGCATAACTGTAGGCGCACCACGCGGCGATAATATGAACAATCCAGCCGAGCGTGCCAGCCGAGCCAATCCACGAAACTCCGGTTAAAATCAGCCACAAAATACCGACAATAACTCTGCCGTTATAAATCTGTCCGAGTCCGGGAATCAAAAAACTTAAAACGCCTGCAATCCAAGGTTCGCGCATATTGAAAAAATTACCTCCGAGTTAGTAAACGACAATAAATTTTTTAAGTTTCAAGAATTTTCGCTTTGTATTTCAACACAAAAAATCAATTTGACTGCGGCGTTCTGGTTACTTCGATTATTTTGCCGCGAAAAATCCGCAGCGCTTTTTTCGCCAAGGGATGATTTTCGGCGTATTGCCAAAGCTGTTCATCGGTTGGATTTTCCGGCAAGACGGGAATTTCGTCCGAGATTTTTTCTTCTTCAAAAACGGGCATCGCAAACGAAGTTTTTTCTTTTGCCGGAGCAAAAGCCGCGCCGCCGGACGATTCGATTTTCATCGCAAAGGAATTTTGCACGACGTTTTCAGTTAGCAAAACTTCGACTAATTGCGAAATGTTTCTAAAAGGATTTAAGTCGTCGCCCGCCGCGAAAAGTTTGCGCTCAAATTCGGCGTCGAGCCAAGCGTCTTCTATATGTTCAAGTTCTTCGGCGGAAATCTCCGGCAATTTGACCGGCATCGCTTCCAGCCTTTTTGCCCACGACGTTTCGGTCGGAATCGGATTCGCATCCGCCGAATTCACCGGAACGAATAATTCGCTTTCAGCTTCAGAGAAAATATTCGGCGGCTCTTCTATAGAGAAATTAAAATCCGGCAGCGCGTCTTCCGCTACTTCAAATTGTCCTTCAATTCCGATTTCGACGACCGCTACAGGGCTTTGGAGTTTGGACTTTAGACTTTGGACTTCTCCTCTGACCGGAAACGGAACTTCTTCGAGCGGAAAATCAACGGTTAGAGTTTTTTTTTCCGCCATCGGCTCGGCGAAATCGTTTAAGTTTATCGGCGCTGACTTTGGTGAATCTTCTTTTGATTCAATCTCAAAATTTCCGCTTGCAAGCGCGCTTTCGAGTTTCGCCAGACGTTCTAAAATCTTTTCAATCGGCGCGACGCGGCGCATTTCGACGAGTTTTATCAAGCCGATTTCCAGAACGTAGCGTGGCTGCGTCGCCTCGCGCAGTTTTGTTTCCGTCTCGCTTAGAGAATTAAAAAAACGGATTAAATCACTTTCTGAAAAAGGCGCGGAATTGGCTTGTAATTCTTCGCGGCTTAAAATTGCCGTATCAAACAGATTTTCGGATTCTCCCGCCATTTTGAAAATGAGCAAATCGCGGAAAAAAGACAGAAGGTCACGCGAGAAATTTCGCAAATCCTGCCCGCGCGCGATTAAATCGTCAACGATTTTTAAGACTTCGGCGGGTTTGTTTGCGGCAATCGCGCTCGCCGTTCCGGTCAGCATTTCCGCGCTCGCAATTCCCAAAGCGACGCCCACGTCAGACGCGCCGATTTGCTCGCCGGAAAAACTTATCACTTGGTCGAATGCGCTTTGCGCGTCGCGCATCGAGCCAACACCAGCACGCGCGATTTCTTTTAAGGCTTCGTCGGAAACGTTTATTTTTTCGGCTTCGGCAATCAGTTTTATTCGGTCAAAAATTTTCTGCAAGGGAATCGTGCGAAACTCGAATTCCTGACAGCGCGACAGAATCGTGTCGGGAACTTTGTGCAATTCCGTCGTCGCCATTATAAACTCGACGCGCGGCGGCGGTTCTTCCAGAGTTTTAAGCAGCGCATTGAACGAAGAATTCGACAACATATGAACTTCGTCAATGATAAAAATTTTGTAGCGGTCGCGCGCCGGATTGATGTTGATGCTCTCTAAAATGATTTCGCGAATGTCGTCAACGCCCGTGTGCGAAGCGGCGTCGAATTCCAAAACGTCAATCGAACGGCTTTCGGCAATCTCGCGGCATGAAACGCACGCCGTCGGGTCGTCAATCGAGCAAGGTTTCGGATTCGGTTTGTCAGTTTTATGGCAGTTTAAGGCTTTGGCTAAAAGCCGCGCCGTCGTAGTTTTCCCGACACCGCGCGCGCCCGAAAAAATATATGCGTGATGCAGACGGTCGTGTTCGACGGCATTACGCAGCGTGCGCGTAATCGCTTCCTGTCCGGTAACTTCTTCAAATGTTTGCGGTCGCCATTTGCGGGCGATTACTTGGTAAGCCATAAACTACTTATCTTGCTTATATTTATCTGGTGTTACGGAATGTTATCTACTATATCTAAAATGATATTCTACCACCAAGCAGCACGCTATAAAAACAGATAACAGATACATTATTACATACAATCGTTTATGAGCGATTCGAGCATTTTTATAAACTGCTTTTGCCTAACGACTTGTTCAAATAGTCAGAGAATTGAAAGAATCGGTTTGAAAATAGACGTTCGGAATTTGGTTGACGCAATTATAGAAGAAGCCTAAGATTTATAATAATTATAAGGTTAAATTTATTAACACGCATTTTCTCTTCCGAGTTTGGTTTAAGGCTAAAACTATGATTTTCAATAAAAAAATATTCAAAAAATTCTCTAAACAATTATTGTTCTGCCTCTGTATGCTGCTCGTTGCGGTCAGTTTCGGAAAAGCCGCTACTTTAACCGTAACTAAGACCGCCGACACTAATGACGGAGTTTGTAATTCCGATTGCAGTCTGCGTGAAGCAATTGCCGTAGCCGCGTCAAATGACACGATTAGTCTTAATC
>JALYZF010000183.1 GCA_030948995.1 Acidobacteriota bacterium | reverse complement strand
ATATCCTTCGCGCGTATCTTTTCCGAATCCGTGAACTTCATAACCGCGCAGGCGCAAAGCCATCGCCGTAAGCAGCCCGACGCTGCCCGTTCCCAAAACGGCGGCGGTTTTCGGTCGCCAGATTTTTAACCTTTCTTGTATATCGCTCGCCTGTTTCAAACCCTTTTCAATAATCGAAAGCGGCTCTAAAAGCACAGCGACATCCGTAATCGCGGGCGGAATTTTCACGAGAAAATCCGCGCTTTCGGCGTAAAATTCAGCCATATAACCGTGCAGTCTTGAAATCCCGCGCTCGAAATATTCGCTGTCGGTCGTAAAATCCTGCTCGCCGATGTCGTCGTAAAAACTGTGTCCGGGACGACGAACGGTTGCGACGACAAAATCGCCGACGGCAAATTCCGTAACATTTTCCGAGATTTCCGCGACGCGCCCGAAATTTTCGTGTCCTAAAACAAGAAAATCGAAACCTTCCGGCGCAACGCCGTATTCGCCGTTGTTGATTTCCCTGTCCGTTCCGCACGCGCCGACGCGCAGAACTTCGACTAAAACGCCGCGCCCGCCTTTTACGTCCGACGCTTTCGGTTTTTCCATTTCTTCGAGCCGAACAGAATTCGCCTGTTTCGGTGTAACTACAACTGCTTTCATAAATTATTCCCTTTTCGTAAATTTCAAACTTTAATCTCGACCGTCGCCTTGCGTTCGAGTTTGCCCCAGCCGACAATCGCGCCGCGGATTGCGGTTAAAACCGATTTGACCATCACCCAATACATAACTTGACGATAGCCGAAACGCTGTATAAGCAGCCAGCCGAGAAGTTTTTTGTCTTCGCGTTTTTCCATTAGAAACGCGGCGAATGCGCCGAACCAATCGACGGCGAGAAAGAGCGCGTAGTAGAACATCATCGAACCCAAATCGGTCGGCGTGTGCGCGTATTCTTTTTGATGTTCGAGGCTGCCGATTAACGCATACGCGAGCGTCCAAAGAAAAATCAAATCCATCAGCGGCGAGATGAGCGGAAACAAAACTTGAAAAATCCAGACGTTCGGCATTGCGATGAAACCGAGCGTGCCGTATTTCGGATTTAAGAACGCGCTTTTGTGTTTCCACATACATTGCAGCGTTCCGAATGACCAGCGAAAACGCTGTTTTGCCAAGCCGCGAAGCGAGTCGGGCGCTTCGGTCAAACCGATTGCGTCTTCTTCGTAGCCGATTCGGTAGCCGAGCTTGCGAACCTGAATCGTCAAATCCTGGTCTTCCGCCAAAGTGTCGGACGAAAAGCCGCCCGTCTCTTCCAAAACCGCGCGCCGCCACGCGCCGACCGAGCCGGGAACGACCGTTATGCAGTTGAGCGAAGCAAAAGCGCGCCGGTCAAAATTCTGCGACGTAACGTATTCGAGCGCCTGCCATTTTGTAACGATGTTAATCCGATTGCCGACCTTGGCGTTACCTGCAACCGCGCCGATGCTTTCGTCTGCAAAACGATGCGCCAGCGCGGAAATTGTCTGCGGCGTAAAAAGCGTGTCAGCGTCGAGCGCGACAATAATGTCGCCTTTTGCTTTGCGCCAGCCGAAATTTAAGGCTTCGGCTTTGCCGCCGTTTTCTTTACCAAAGATTTGAATTTTTGGATTATCGCCGAAATTTTTGCGCGCGATTTCGAGTGTTTTATCGGATGAGCCGTCGTCGACAATGACGATTTCAAAATTCTTGTAATCGGACGAAAGCAGACTTTCAATCGTCCGGCAAATAACCTTTTCCTCGTTGAACGCGGGAACGACGACGGAGACGAGCGGCTCGAAACCTTCGCCGAAATGCTCGTATTCGCGGCGGCGCGAGCGGACGAATTGAGCGAAAGCAAGAATGCCGATGACAACCATTCGACCTATGCCGAGCGCGATTCCGATAACGAAAATCCAGCGCATCAGCCAGCCAGCCATTGAAAATCCATAAAAGACAAACGAATCAGCTTGCGCGTAAAACGTTCGGTCTTGCGGCACAACCGGCATCGCTTGTTCGGGCGTGATGTTAGCCAAATCGGAAATCGTCGTAAATTGATAGCCGCGCGCTTTTAGTTCGTGAATTATTTTCGGCAGAGCTTCGACCGTCGCCGAGCGGTCGCCGCCGCCGTCGTGCAGCAGAACGATTTCGCCGCGCTCTTCCGGCGTCGTGACTGCCGCCGCGTCAAGAATTTTCTTGACTAAATCATCGGCTGTGCGCCGCTTGCCGTCGTCGTCATAGAGTTTCCAATCGTCGGGGTCGAGATGCAGTCCGACGGAAATATAGCCCAAATTTTGCGCCTGCACGGTCGGGTCAACTTCGTCCGGCGTTTTGGGTTCGGCATCGCCGAAATACGGAGCGCGGAAAAGGCGTGTCGAATGCCCCGTTAAAGATTCGATAAGTCTCTGCGTCGTATTTAATTCAAGATCGATAATTTGGCTCGGCACTTCGCCCAAATTCGGATGCGTGAACGAATGATTGCCGATTTCGTGTCCTTCGGCGACGATGCGTTTTATCAAATTCGGATTCGTTTGCCCGTTTTCACCGACGACGAAAAACGCGGCTTTGACGTTTTCCGCTTTTAAGATGTCGAGAATTTTCGGCGTCCAAATCGCGTCCGGTCCGTCGTCAAAAGTTAAAACGATTTTTCCGACTTTATCGCCCGTCCGCTGTATGACATACGACGACGGAACTTGGCGGTAAGTCTCGCCCGTAATCACACCGTCCGCGTCCATTTTCAAATCGCGCACGCCGTCCTGCGGCTCGGCTTTGACCTGCAAGATTTCGCCCGTTCCTTCAAAATCTACGTCGTATCCATATTTGATTGTCTTTAAATCTTCCGCCGAAAAATTCTGGTTGTCCGCGCCGAAAATTTTCCAAAGCGACGGATCTTCGCTGCCCAAACGCCACAACGCAAAGCCCGCGACATTGTAAGGTTTCGCGGCTTTTATTTCGTTGTAAGCCGTCGCCGCGTCGAGAAACCATATGCTGTGCGTTTTGCCGTCGTCTTCCTGGTAGCTGAAATACGGATTTTTTGACGCCGCGTCGAATTTAATTTCCGTCGGGCTGTCTAAAGATTCCTTCGCCGTCAGAACCGATTCTTGAAACGAAACGTCTTCGGCTTCGCGCGCGCCTTTTGTCCAGTTGTATCCGTAGTTGCCGAAACAGACGACGGTTTTTGCCGGGGAGAGTTCCGCCATACGTTTTTTCAAAATCGATTCAAACCAATCTTGTCCGGCAATTGCGCCCGCTTCTCCGCTCGACCAATGCTCGTCATATGCCATCAGCATCAGATAATCGCTCACATTCGCATAAGCGCGATAATTCCAATCCGGGTTATCGAACGGAACGGCTTGCGCGACGATTAAATGGCGCTTTTGAAATTCCGCGTGCAGTTCCTGCATAAACGTGAAGAGATTGGTTTGCGTTTTCTCTGGAACTTCTTCAATGTCAATGGTGATGCCGCCGAATTTATATTTATTGATAGTTTCGAGCAAGGAATTTATCAATTTCCGGCGCGCGTCTTCGGTTTCGACAGATTTTGTCAGAATATCCGAATTCCACTGCTCGTTTTTATAATTTTGCAGCAGCGGCAAAACCGCCATATCGGGTTTCGCCTGCGCGATTAAATCGAGCGCCTGCTGGTCAACGTCCAAAACCAGCGGATTGTTTTCGTCACCGGAAAGCCGAATCCATTCCGGCACGAGCCAGTCGAGTCCGTCGATGTTCCGCTTGAGCGAAGCGTAGCTTGAATCGTCCCAATTGACGTAAAAACCAATTGCCAGCGGCTTGCCGTTATTGTTTGCAGGCGGCGTCGGCGCGCCTTTGGTCGCCAGAATCATTTGCTCGTCGGCGATTTTTCTCCGTTTGGTTTCCTCGCGCTTTCTTTTTTCCTGTTTAAGTTTGTCGGTCGTCTGTTTGAGCGAAGCGTCGCGGCGGGCGAGCGTAGGGATTTCCGGCAGCTGCAGATGCGTATCCTCTTGCTGCGGCAAAACTTCAATCGGTTTCAAATGAATTTGCGGCAAGAACGGATTTATCAAAACGCTCGCCATAAAAAAGGTTAGCAATCCGGCGGCGGCTATTGCCGTCGTCCAGCCGATATAATTAAAGGCACGCCAACGTCTGCCTTTATTGTCAAAAAAAACCGGCTTTTTACCCGCCGAAACTGAATTGTCTGTCATACATTCTAAAATGATTTTTAATAACGAATAAATCCCGATGTATAAACGAAAAACAAGAGATTTATGTTTTGAAAATTTTTATTTTATTCCGCATCGTCTCCGGTCGAAGCAAGCTCGCCGGTTTCCGTATATTGTCCGCTCGCTTCGCGCTCGTATTCGCCGATTTGCTGCAACAATTTCCCAATCAAACCCGTCCAGCCGGTTTGATGACTCGCACCCAAACCGCAGCCTTTATCGCCGTGAAAATATTCGAAAAACAAAACATAATCGCGCCAATTGGCGTCGGCTTGAAACTTTTCGATGTTTCCATAAACGGCACGGTTGCCGTCGGCGTCTTTCAAAAAAATATTTGAAAGACGCTTGGATAGTTCCTGCGAAACTTCCCAGAGCGTCAACATCCGTTCTGAACCTGTGGGAAACTCGACCTTAAAGCTGTCGCCAAAATAGAAATCGAATTTCTGCAGAGCTTCGATTAAAAGATAATTGGCGGGAAACCAGACGGGACCGCGCCAGTTTGAATTGCCGCCGAACATTCCCGTGCGCGATTCGCCCGGCTCATATCGAACGACGTTTTCCACACCGTCAATTTGCAAAGTATAAGGATTTTCTTTATGAAAACGTGACAACGCGCGAATGCCGTAGTCGGATAAAAATTCGTTTTCCGAAAGCATTATGTGAAGAACGCGGCGCAGGCGTTCCTCGTTGACGAGCGCCAGAATCCGTCGGTTTTCCCTGCGCGGCGTCTGCATACAAGCAATATCGTCAGTCAAATCCGGTCGGTTTTGTAAAAACCAAAGAGCGCGTGTTTTGAAATTCGGCAACTGGTCGAGCCACTCCTGTTCAATGGTTTCGACGGCGAACAGCGGAATCAACCCGACCAGCGAGCGCACTTTTACCGGAATATTGCGCTCGCTTTCCAGATGCAAAACGTCGTAATAAAAACCGTCGCGCTCGTTCCACAATTCGGTATTTTCCTTGCCGACATTGTTCATCGCATCGGAAATATAAACAAAATGCTCGAAAAATTTGCTCGCCACGTCTTCATAAACGTCGTCGTCTTTGGCTAATTCCATCGCAATCGCCAGCATATTCAAGCAATACATCGCCATCCAAGCCGTGCCGTCGGATTGTTCGAGAGAGCTGCCGTTCGGCAATTTCGTGTTGCGGTCGAAAACGCCGATATTGTCCAGTCCAAGAAATCCGCCTTCAAAAACGTTGTTGCCTTCTTCGTCTTTGCGATTAACCCACCACGTAAAATTAAGCAGCAATTTATGAAAAATTTTTTCCAAAAAATTTCGGTCGGCAACACCGCGCCGCTTGGCTTCAATTTGATAAACCCTGAGCGCCGCCCAAGCATGAACCGGCGGATTAACGTCGCCGAACGCCCATTCGTATGCGGGAATCTGACCGTTCGGGTGCATATACCATTCGCGCAGCATTAAAACAAGCTGATGTTTGGCAAATTCCGAATCGATAATAGCAAAAGTAACGCAGTGAAAAGCCAAATCCCACGCCGCATACCAAGGATATTCCCATTTGTCGGGCATCGAAATTACATCGTCGTTGTAGAGATGTTTCCAATTGTGGTTTCTGCCTTTCAAGCGTTCTTTCGGTGGCGGCGCAAATTTCCCGTCGCCTTCGAGCCAAGTTTTGACGACGTAATGATAAAACTGCTTTGACCAAAGCATTCCGGCAAGCGATTGGCGCATTACGTTTTTCGCGTCGTCCGACAAATTTTGCGGTATGATTTCTTGATAAAACTCCTCGGCTTCTTTTATTCTTTCAACGAAAATTTCTTCACAGTCTTTTATAAAATCGCCGCGCGTTTCAAACGCGGTTTGCGGATTACCGTTTGCCGTTTGTGAATTAAATAATCGCAGGTAAATCGTCTCGCTCGATTGCGGCGCGATGTCGAAAACGTAATGCGCGGCGGCTTTTGTTCCCGTATTTTCAGAATTTACGGCAGATATTTTTCCATTTACAATAAAATCGTTGATGCCGTCTTTGGCAAAACCCGATTCGTTTTTACCGTTATAAAGTTTCTCGAAATTCGTTTCGTTTTCGGTAAATAATAATTCTTTTGCGCCTTCGCAAATTAAAAAATAATCACCGCGTTTTTCTTCCGTCAGGTGAACAAGCGAAAGATTTTCTGTTTCGATTTTCGCGCTTTCCAATCGAGGTTTCCGCGCGTCTTGATACCAAGTCCAGCGATTGCGAAACCAGACGGTCGGTAAAATGTGAAGCGGCGCGCTTTCTCGTCCGCGATTGATAGCCGTAATTTTTATGCAAATGTCTTCGGCGTCAGCTTTCGCGTATTCGACCGTTACGTCGAAATATTTGTCTTCGTCGAACACGCCCGTGTCGAGCAGTTCGTATTCGGGCTGCGATTTGTCGCGCTTTGCATTTTCTTCGCGGAGTTTTTCGTAGGGAAATTCGTTTTGCGGATATTTGTAGAGAAATTTCTGGTAAGAATGCGTCGGCGTGTTGTCGAGATAGAAATAGTATTCTTTTACATCTTCACCGTGGCTGCCTTCATTTCCGCCGAGTCCATAAAGTCTTTCTTTCAAAAATTTATCTTTATTGTTCCATAAAGACACGGCAAAACAAATTCTTTGTTTGCGGTCGCAGATTCCGGCGATGCCGTCTTCATTCCAGCGAAAAGCCTTGTGTAAGGCTTGCTCGAACGGGAAATAATCCCACGCCGACCCGTCCTTTGAGTAATCTTCACGCACCGTTCCCCACGCTCTCTCGCTCAGATAACAGCCCCAGAGTTTCCATTCCTTTTCTTCGGCTCGCGCTTCTTCGAGTCGTTTCTCTTCCGCGTTCACAGTTTTTCCTCTCAAATAAATATGCTAAAAGAATGTCATAGAAAACGCTGTTGCGTCCAGCCGCACGCCTTATTAAAAAAATAGACTTGCCGCGAAAATTCTGTTAAATTCACAAAAACAGGTAAAGTTTCTTCCTAGCCGTTCGGTTGTTTTCTGTTAAATAATTTGGTTGCTGAAAAACGGTTTCTATTAACAGTTTTCTTGTCTTACAAGCAAAATGAAAAAAGATTTGGTTTCGACTAAAGAAGAATATCAAAAGTCGGGCAAGGTTTCTCTTTTTGAAGCCGGCGCGGGATTGCGTCTGCGCCGCCAGCGTTCCATCCCGAGCGAAAAATTAAGCGAGATTACAGCTAAAATCCGAGCGAAACTAGATGAAGGACTCTCCAGCGCGGCTGAAAAAATTATCACCGAAACGCTCTCTAATTACTCGCACACGCCAGACTCGGAAGCCAAACTCTTGCGCCTGCTTTCCTACGCTTTTGAAACGCAGGGAAATTACAAGGAAAGTTTAAGCGTCGTCGAAAAATACAACGACGAAGAAAACATAGCTCATCTTGAACTCGAAACTGCCGTTTCCGTTTTAACGCAGCTTGCCATCGCCTACAATAACACGAACGATTACCCGCGGGCGGTCGGGCTTTTGAATAATATTTTGGAAGTAGCAAAAGAGGAAAATCTGAATGAGTGTTTAGGAGAAATCTATATTGCTCTGTCGCGCGTTTACCGCAAACTGAACGAATTTCCGATTTCCCGCGACCACGCCGAAAAAGCCTTAAATTATTACCGCGAGCAAGGCGCTTGGCGCGGTATGGCGGAAGCCTACCATATGATTGCGATGGCGTGTCATCAGGAAGGCGGAAGCGAAAAAGCGATTGAATATTTCGAGCAGGCTGTCAAGATTATCGGTTCACACTCTGCGCCCTTTCTGCTAGGGAAAATTTATTCCGATATGTCGGGCGCGTATTGGTTTATGCGCCACCCGCAGGACGGAATTGCGTGTCTGGAAAAATCAATTAAATTTTTCGAGCAGACCGAGTATAAAATTCAAGCCGCCGCCGCATACAATAATCTCGGACTTCATCTGGTAATGCGCGGCGAATGGTCGCGCGCCGAAGCCGCTTACAATCGCGCGCTCGATTTAGCGACCAAAGCCAATCACGTTCACGTTGCGGGAATTCTTGATTCTCTCGGCGAGCTGAAAATTCTACACGGCGAATTCGCTGAGGCGCAGCTTCTTCTTGAGAAAAGTGTCGCGCTTGCCGAAGAGCGCAAGAATGAATGGTATGCGATTCAATCTCTGCGGAATCTGTCGCGCAGTCTGCTCGCGCAGGGAAAACTCCGCGAAGCTAAAGAAAAAGCGCGCGAAACAATCCAAATCTGCCACAGAATCGGCGAGCGCCAGATTGCAAATATGGCGCGTCTCGTGCTGGCTGAAGTTTGTCTCGAAGAAAATAATTTCGCCGAAGCCGAGCGCGAACTTGCCGCTATCGAAGACGCCGCCGAGCCGTCGTCGGATTTTTTCGTGCTTGGCAATATACAGCGTATTCGAGGGCTTATTGCTTCAAAACAGGGCGACGAAGAACTCGCGGTTTATCATTTCAACCGCAGCCTGACGATTTTTGAAACGGCGGAAGACCTTTATCACACGGCTCTGGCGCATTATCTTATCGGCAAGTATTCCGCCGAAACTCAGCCCGACCGCGCGGCAAAGCATCTGGTTTCAGCCGGAGAGATTTTTCGCAGGCTCGGCGTTGCGCCGCTCTTTAAGGAAACGGAAAAAATTCTGGAGACGGTCAAAACCGTAGGAACTATCAAGAAGCGTGTAAATTCCGCAAGCTCGCAGTTATTTATGCTCCGGCTGGCGGAAGCGACTGCCTCGCGCGAGTTGCTTTTCCGCGAGCTGGTCGCCATTTTGCAGCAGGAAAGTCGCGCGCAAAAAATCATTGTCGCAGAAACAGACGGAAAAAATGGATTTTATCCTTTTATCACTCACGGCTACGTGCCGAATGAAAGCGCGGAACTCGTCGCCAAACTTCAAAACGCGCATCAGAAAAACGACCTCGAAAATTTTGCCAAGACGAAAAATCTACAAATTTTCCATTTGCGCGCGCCGAGTTCGACGCCTGCCTTTCTAGTAATTTCTCCGCGCGTCGGAGCGGTTTTGAATGACGACAGCTCGCTTCAGCCCTTGCTGCGCGTCGTTGAGCTTGGAATGGACGTTTGCGCTCTGCGCGACAAAGACAAATCTCAGCATGTCGAACACGAATCAAGCCCGTTTACTTCAAACAGCCTGATGCCCGGATTTATTCATTCCTCTCCGGCGATGACTTCGCTTGTTGAAGAAGTTTACAAAATTCGTTCATCCGACGTAACGGTTCTCGTTACGGGCGAATCGGGAACGGGCAAAGAGCTTGTTTCGCGCGCGATTCATTCGATTTCAAACCGCAAGGACAAAATTTTCATTCCGTTTAACTGCACCGCCGTGCCTAAAGAATTAGCCGAAGGACATCTTTTCGGTTATCGAAAGGGAGCATTTACCGGCGCTGTAACCGATTCACCGGGAATGATTCGCGCGGCTGACGGAGGAACTTTGTTTCTCGATGAAATCGGTGATTTGCCGATTGACGTTCAGCCGAAGTTGCTCAGGTTTTTACAGGAAGGCGAAGTTCAGCCGATTGGCGAGAAGCGCCCGATAAAAGTTGACGTGCGCGTTATTGCGGCGACCAATATGCCTTTGGAGGAAAAAGTTGCCGACGGCACGTTCCGCGAAGATTTGTATTATCGCCTGAACGTCATACGCCTGCGCGTTCCGCCTCTGCGCGAGCGCCGCTCTGAAATTCCGCCGATGATAAATTATTACATCAATCAATACTCGGCGCGTTTCGGAAAGCGCGACATCACAATTACGCCGCAGACAATTGATTTGCTGATGGTTTGCGATTGGGACGGCAACGTTCGGCAGCTTTGCAACGAAATTCAGCGCGCCGTCGCCCGCGCCGTTGACGGCGAAAATATCACACCTGACCATTTATCGCCCGAACTAAAACGCACGGCGCGACCGATTTCATTCGCCGAAACGGGAAACGTCAAACCGATTGCTTCCTACAACAGCGCATTTACTTCGCTTAATGTCGGCTCAAGCAGCGGAACGCTCGAAGAAGCCGTCTCCGAACTCGAAATACAAATGATAAAAAACGCACTCTCGCGCCACAACTGGAACATTTCCCGCGTCGCCGCCGAACTCGGACTGACCAGACGCGGCGTATATCTTAAACTTGGTCGCTACGGAATAGAAAAATCAGCGTAAAAATTAAAAATGTAATATAGAAAAAAGTCGGAAGGTTAAATTACTTTCAAATCTCAATCGTGTTTTGAATTTTTAATTTTGCATTCTGCATTACAAGAAAAACACTAATTCCCATCAACATATAAAACACCATCGCAACTTCACTGTCGCCGAGACTGTAATTGACAAGGCTGCTGCCGACGAATCCGACCAAGCCGCCGAAACAACCCAAAATTATTCCCCGCGTATGCCAATCTTTCAATTGCGGATTTTGGATTTTGGATTTTGGATTTGTCGTTGTTTGATTTTGAACTTCATCATTTCGTAATTCGTAATTCATAATTCGTAATTTTAAGCTGCGAAGCAGCGTCCTCGCATAAAGCCACAAAATCCAAAGCCACAACAGCAGCGCAGGCAAACCACGCTCGACCAATAGCTGCAAAGGCGTCGAATGAAAATGTCCCATCGGCAATCTGCCGTCGTCGAACAAATGCCAATCTTTGGCAAAACGCTTTGTCGAATCCATTCCGATGCCGAGCAGAAAATTTCTCGTGCTGCTCGTCCATAAATCGAAGCCTTCGCGGTAAACCGTTTGCCGGTATTCGACCGATTGGTCTCTTTTCCCGCCGCTGACATTGCGATTCTGCTGCACGAAAAAAAATCCGGCGAGCGCAAGCGGAAGAACGACGATTGCCAAAGCCAAAATTAATTTACGGCTGCCGCATAGTAAAATCATTGCTACTGTCGAAGCAAAAAAGGCGATTTGCGTGGCGCGCGTGAACGTCATCAAAAGCGCGAAAATCATTCCGACGATGCACAAAGCTAAAATTGCTCCGGCTGGCGAGCGCTTTTTGTCGAGCGCGAGAAAAAGACCGAGCGCCAAGGATGCAATCATCTGCAAAACTTCGGCGTAAGTAATAATCTGCCCGTAAAATCCGGCAAATCGCCAAGTTCGGTTATGCTTCCAGTTGCTTATTCCGAGTTTTTCGAGCGCGCTTGCACCATCGAGCAAATCTGTTCGACGCACTTTAACCGTAAAATAATCTGGCGCGCGAAAACATTCGAGATAAGTCGTTTCATTTTTTTCAATCTCCGCCGCTAAATCATCGGGAGTTCTGATTTTTTTGCCCTCGACTTCGACAATCGCGTCGCCTTCGGTTAACGCCGCCGGCTTTTCTTCTTCCGCTTTTGAATCGTCGAAATCTCGCAGATTTTTGCCCTTC
>JALYZF010000160.1 GCA_030948995.1 Acidobacteriota bacterium | reverse complement strand
GTATTGCCGATGTCGGCGAATTTGCCTCGACGAATACAAAAGTCGCCACGATTTTGCGAACGAGCGTTTTGCGACTTCGCATAGATGTTCCCGAACAATCAATCGGACAAGTTAAAAACGGTCAAGGAGTTTCGATTCAAACGACCGCATATCCAGACCGCAGTTTTGCCGGAACGATTGTCAGGATTTCGCCGAATCTAAACGCGACTTCGAGAACTTTGACGGTCGAAGCCGAAGTCGAAAATGTCGGCGGGCTGTTGAAACCCGGACAATTTGCAACAGTAAGAATTACGCAGTCAACGCCGAAGCCGACCGTTATGATTCCGTCGGCGGCGGTTAAAGTTGACGGCGAAACCAGCAAAGTTTTTGTCATTAAAGACGGGCGAGCGCAGGAACGAATCGTCAAACTCGGCATTTTAGAAAACGATAAAATCGAAGTTCAGCAAGGCGTTTCTGAAAACGAACAGGTTGCGATTAGCAATCTCGGACAGATTTACGACGGCGTTTCGGTCAGGAAATAATAGTCCAATGTCTAAAGTCGGTGTGTTACGTGCCGATTGGACATTAGCCGACTTTAGAAATATACGAACCGACTTTGGGCTTTGAACTTTAGACTTTGAACTCGAAAAAATTATGCAATGGTTAGCAGAAGTTTGTGTTAAGCGTCCCGTGTTTGCGACGATGATTGTTTTGTCACTAGTTGTTGTCGGCGCGTTTTCGTTTTTGAGTTTGGGCGTTGACCTTTTTCCGAAAATTGATTTTCCGACCATTACCGTAACGGTTGTCAATCCGGGCGCGTCGCCACAGGAAATCGAAACCGAAGTTACCGAAAAAGTCGAAGAAGCCGTCAACACGATTAGCGGCATTGACGAATTGCGCTCGACTTCGATTGAAGGCGTCAGTCAGGTCTTTGTTCAATTCGTGCTGGAAAAAGACGTGAACGTCGCGGCGCAGGAAGTCGAAAACCGCGTGCAGACCGTTATTCCGAATCTGCCGGACACAGCCGAGCAGCCGACCGTGCAGAAACTCGACACGGACGCCGCGCCGGTCTTGCGAATTGTCGTGTCTGCGCCAGTGTCTTTGCGTGAAGTTACGGAAGTCGCTAAACACAAAATCAAAGAGCGCATCGAATCCATTAACGGCGTCGGACAAGTTTCTATCATCGGCGGGCGCGAGCGGCAAATCAACGTCTGGGTTGACCCCGACAAAATGCGTTCTTACGGCATTACGGCGGCGGAAATCTCGAACGCGCTGAAAATTCAAAACGTCGAATTTCCGAGCGGACGGCTCGACCAAGGCGCGACCGAAACGAGCGTTCGCACGGTCGGCAAAATTCAAAAGCCCGAACAATTTAATGATGTCGTTGTCGCCACGCGCGGAACTTATGCGGTAAAAATTAAAGATTTGGGCTATGTCGAAGACGGCGCGGAAGAATTGCGAACCGAAGCGCGGCTGAACGGTCAGCCTGCCGTAACGCTCGTCGTTTCAAAACAATCTGGTCAAAACACGGTCGCCGTTGCGCGCGAAATAAAAGCAAGACTCGAAGAAATTCAACCGACAGTAGAAACTAAGGATAAAAAATCAACTTTGCCGCCGAATTATCGGGTGCAAGTCGTCGGCGATAACTCTATTTTTATCGAAAACTCTTTGCATTCTATCGAAGAACATTTAATCGTCGGCGGTTTTCTGGCAGCGTTCGTCGTGTTCCTGTTTTTGTGGAGTTTCCGCTCGACTATTATCGCCGCGCTCGCTATTCCGACTTCGATTATCTCGACGTTTGCGCTGATGTATGCGATGAATTACACGCTCAATCAAATCACGATGTTGTCTTTGACATTGATGGTCGGCATCGTGATTGACGACGCGATTGTCGTGCTGGAAAACATTTATCGTTTTGTCGAAGAGAAAGGAATGACGCCGTATCAGGCGGCAATCGAAGGAACACGGGAAATCGGTCTGGCAGTTCTCGCCACAACGCTTTCGCTGATGGCGGTTTTCGTTCCAATCGGTTTTATGCAGGGAATCGTCGGGCGTTTTATGTCGTCGTTCGGTTTGACGGCGGCGTTCGCCATCGGCGTGTCTTTGCTTGTTTCATTTACTTTAACGCCGATGCTCGCGGCGCGGCTGATTAAACCGAAAGAAGTTCACGACGACCCGACGAATAACTACGAAGACATTGCCGACGATAAAGACGAAGCGTTTGCCGGAAGCAATATCGCGCGAAATGCCGCGTTGCAGGAAATCAAAGGCGACGGAATGCTCACAGGCTCGCAGCGCGATAAGCCAGTCGTCGCCGACAAACCGAAGCATTCTTCAGGCGGAAAGGACGCGCGATTTTATCGCTACATTGATACGACTTACACTTGGCTTTTGAAATTTTCGATGGCGCATCGCTGGCTGGTGGTCGGGCTTTGCGTTCTTGTATTTTTGAGTATCGTTCCGCTGTTTATGTTCGTCGGCAAAAACTTTCTGCCCGTTGACGACCAATCGCAGTTTGAAATCTCGATTCGCGCGCCTGAAGGTTATTCGCTTTCGGCGACTTCGCAGCTTTTCGAGCGTATTGCGGCAGACGTGAGAAAAATGGACGGCGTAACCGACACGCTAACGACAATCGGCGGCGGCGCACAGCAAATCGTCAACAACGGCACGATTTACGTTCGGCTGTCAGACGTTGACAAACGCGCGAAAACGCAAGAGCAATTAATGGTTGCCGCGCGCGAACTGCTGAAAAATTATCCGCCGGAATTGCGGACGGGCGTTCAGCCTGTCCAAGCGTTTTCGGGCGGCGGTTTTCGCAATGCGAACGTGCAGTATTTGATTTCGGGACCGGACTTGAAAGTTTTGGAAGAATATTCAGCCAAGCTGCTCGAAAAGATGAAAACGATTCCCGACGCGGTTGACGTTGACTCGACTTTGATAAGCGGAAAGCCGGAAGTCCAACTAGAAGTTGACCGCGCTACAGCCGCCGATTTGGGCGTCAATATCGGCGCGGTTTCGCAGGCGTTGAACACGCTCGTCGCCGGAACGGAAGCGACGACTTACAACCAAGGTACAGACCAATACGAAGTGCGCGTCCGCGCCATCAATAATTTCCGCACCGATGTCGAAGGGTTAAAACGACTGGTTGTGCCGTCGTCGAAAGTTGGCTTGGTTTCGCTTGACCGTCTCGTCAAGGTCAAAGAAGGAACGGGACCGAGTTCGGTTGACCGCTTAAATCGCCAGCGTCAGGTTACGCTACTGGCAAACACTCGTCCGGGCGGTTCGGCGACGACCATTACGGCGTCGATTGACGAATACGTGAAAACGTTGAATTTGCCCGCAGGCTATTCGACCGGATATGTCGGACAATCAAAAGAACTCGGCAAGACGATGTATTATTTTCTGCTGGCAATTTCCCTGTCGTTTATTTTTATGTATATCGTGCTGGCGGCGCAGTTTGAATCGTTTATCCATCCGATTACGATTCTGCTGACGTTGCCGCTTTCGATTCCGTTCGGTATTCTCTCGATTTTAATTGCCGGGCAAACCGTCAATATCTTTTCGGGTTTGGGTTTGCTGCTGCTTTTCGGCGTGGTGAAAAAGAACGCGATTTTGCAGATTGACCACACGAGCCATCTGCGGTCGCAAGGGATGAACCGCTACGACGCGATTATCCAAGCGAACCGCGACCGTCTGCGCCCGATTTTGATGACGACCGTCGCGCTCGTCGCCGGTATGATTCCGCTCGTCGTCTCGACAGGTGCAGGCGCTGGAACAAACCGCTCGGTCGGAGTTCTAGTCGTAGGCGGGCAATCTTTGTGTTTGCTTTTAACTTTGCTGGCAGTTCCGGTTTTCTATTCGCTGTTTGACGACGCAAGCGAATGGCAGATTTTAAAACGGATGAACGGATTTTCGACGCGCATTTTCGGCGGAATGAAGCGAAAATTTACGACGGCAACGAGTTCTTTGTTTAGTAAAAATTAGGAGAAAAGAGAGATGTCTTGGGCAATTAAAATTTCGCTTCTTTTTTCCGGCTTGTTTCTGCTGTCGGGAATGATAACAGGAATTTGGAAATACGCGAAAATTATGCGCTCTCCTGAGCATCGCGCGCCCGTGTATGTTGATATGGCTCATCATACTTCGTTCTTTTACAGTTTCGCGTCGCTCGTAATTGCCAAGCTAATCGAGTTTAGCCCGTTTTCGCCGAACGCGCAGTTTATAATTGTCGCTTTGCCGCTCGTTTATTTTGCCGCGACGGTCATCGGATACGCCAAAGAAGGTTTCTTAAACCGCACCGATAATTTATTCGCCGAGCGCAATTTTATTACGACGTGGTTTATGTATGGCTTAATCGCGGCGGAGACAGGCGCTTTTGTTTTGATTTTATACGGTTTTATTTATACGCAGTTTTTCCGGTAAGCCCGAAGCGAGATTTTATGAATAAAAAGTTTTCATACATTTTAATTTTAATTTTATTTGTTTTCGTTTTCAGTTCGGCAAAAGCGCAGGAGACAACTCCAACGCCGACGCCTGTTCCGTCGCCGACGGTTGAAACAAAACCGACGCCGGAAAATCCTTTGCCGAAAGTTGACGACACGCAAAATGTTCAGCCGGAAAATTTGAAGGGTGTGCCGCGCATTGCGCCGAATTTTGAATCAAACGACACGAGTTTGCCTGAATTAGGGCGCGTCGGCGTGGATTTGATGCAGCAAAAGCCGCTTTCTTTGAGAGAGGCGATAACGCTCGCGCTTGAAAATAACAAGGACATCGAAGTTTCGCGCCAAAACGTGCGGCTTGCCGAATTTGATTTGACCTCGGCAAACGGTTTTTACGATCCGCGTTTTACGGGACAGACTTACTACGAGCGCGCGACCGTGCCGAACGTTTCGATTTTCAGCACGAACAAAACGACGACGACGAATTCGTTGGTCGCCAACGCCGGATTCCAAGCGTATATCAAAAAATTCGGCACGGTTTTTAACGTCACGGGAAACAATACGCGGCTCGGCTCGGACAATCCGATTTCGATTTTAAGCCCGCAAACGAACACGAGCTTGACGTTCTCTGTTACGCAGCCGCTTTTTCGCGGTCGGCGTTTTGATGCGCCGCGCCGCACAATCGAGATTGCCAAACGGAATTTGTCTTTAACAGACGTGCAGTTTCGCCAGCGTTCGATTGATATTATTACAAACGTGCAGCGCGCCTATTGGGATTTGACTTACAATTTGCGAAATCTACAGGTGCAGCGCGATTCCGTCAGGGATGCCAAAGAGCAGCTCGAACACAATCGCCGCCTTGTTGAAGAAGGCTCGCTCGCGCCGGTTGACATCATCGCCGCGCAAACGCAAGTCGCCAATTTCGAGCAAAACGTTTACACGGCGTTGGAAGACGTGAATCGTTCGGAAAACGCGCTTAAAAATTTAATCGCCGAAAGCCGCAACGACGTGATTTGGAACGCTTCAATCGTTCCGACCGAATCAATCGATTTGGACGCGCCGCAAACAACTTTGCCTGAAGCGTTGAATTTAGCGCTGCAAAATCGTCCAGAAATCGAAATCAGTAACGTTCAAAGAGACATCAACGAAATCGACCGAAGATTTTTGCGCGACCAGACAAAACCGCAAATTGATTTGATTGCAAGCTACACGACGGCGGGCATCGGCGGCAGTCAGAATCCGAATTTCAGAAGTCCGTTCGCGCAAGTCTGCGACGCGAGCGTGCAAACGCCCGCCGATTATCAAGCGTGCGTTTTACGCCAGCAAACGCAAGCGGCGCAGCAGCAAACTTTTCTGCAAGGCATCGGCGGCTCGGCTTCGACCGTAACCGATATTTTTGCCAATCGTTATCCGACTGTTCGCGCCGGAGTTCAGTTTAATCTTCCGCTTCACAACAAAACGGCGAAAGCGCAATTGGGACGCGCACTCGTGCAAGGAGAACAAATTCAAACGCAACGCGAGCAAACCGAGCAAACTATTCAAGTTGACGTGCGAAACGCTCTGCAAGCCGTCCGAAGCGCCGAAGCGCGTCTGCGAACTGCGGCAATTTCGCGCGAGAACACCGAAAAGCAATACGCTTCCGAACAAAGAAAGCTCGACGCCGGACAATCGAATATCTACCAAGTTTTAGATCGGCAGACGGCTTTAACGGCTGCGCGCAGCACGGAACTTCGTTCGCAAACCGAACTCAATAAAGCAATCGCCGACCTTCAACGCGCGACGGGAAATTCCTTGAAAGCTAACAACGTCGAAGCGCGTTTGAGGAAATAAATTTTTGGATTCAATTAGCAGTGCAAGTTTGAAAGCTGATTTCAAACTTGCACTGCTATATTAATTTTATTCGTCATATTAGGAAATCTCGACTAGCTGCGGCGCACAGCACGTCGCGCTTGATTGTGTTTCAGTTGCCATTCCAAATTTTACGGCTTGCGTTTCGCAACAAGCCGCCTCTCCGCGTGTGGGCGGCGCGGTTTCGCAACCGCACGACGCATCAGTTTCGATTATGTTTTCTTGGGTTGCCGATTTTGGCGCACAGCAATCTGCCGCTTGCAATGTTTCTGCGGTTTTCGGCAGATTGTCTTCAAGGACAACGAACACTTCCCACTCATTTCCGTCCGGGTCGCGCGTCCAAGTTTTGTCCTGCGTCGCGTAACAGCAATTTGTTTGCATTTCGTCGCGCGTAACAAGTCCGACACGTTCCCAATTTTCGCGCATCGCCAGCATGTCTTCGGTTGACGCGACTTGAATTCCAAGATGCGAAAGCGCGCCGCGCTCGCTGAAATTTCTTTCGTTGAGCGTAAAATTCAACGGCGGATTTTGCACGTCGAATTTCGCGTAACCCGTCCGAATTTTGCTCGGCTCGATGCCGAACATTTTTTTGTAGAACTCGATGCTTTGTTCGACATTCCGCACGTTGACGGCAAGATGCGCTTTCAATGTTTGAACTTCTTTTGTTGTTTCTGTATTCATAATTTTTAACTCCTTCATTTCAGGTTTACATATGCCTGTGCATATGTGTTATAGTTAATTTACAGTCAAAAAACATATATGTCAAGACTACATATGTCTTATTTTTGTGATTATATAATTATGAACAAAACCGCTAAATTTATTGATATGGAACGATTTTTTCGGGCGCTTGCAGACCGCACAAGATTGCGCTTGCTGAACCTGATGAGCGAAGGCGAAGTCTGCGTCTGTTTTTTCGTCGAAGTTTTAGGGATGAGCCAGCCGAAAATCTCTCGTCATCTCGGTTACTTGCGTCGCGCAGGCGTAGTCGCCGCTCGGCGCGATGGCAAGTGGATTCATTATCGAATTGTCGAGCCGCCGAACGCGAACGCGGCGCAGGTTTTCGACGGCATTCGCGCTTGGTTGTCTGAAGACGTCGAGATGAAGCACGACCGGCGGCGTTTGGAAAATGTTTGCTGCGCGCCGAAAGTTCCCGTTCAATTGCAGGGCGCGCCGCGTCCGCGAGCCTTTGCTGAGGAATCGAAATGAAATCTTACGTTGCCGAATTGATTGGAACTTTTACGCTCGTTTTCGCCGGAACGGGCGCAATCATTATCAACGATGTAAGCGGCGGAAACATCACGCACGTCGGTGTTGCTTTAACATTCGGCTTGGTTGTTTTGGCGATGATTTATACTTTGGGCGACATCTCCGGCGCGCATTTGAATCCGGCTGTCAGCGTCGGTTTTTGGTTTGCAAGACGTTTTCCGGGACGCAAAGTTTTGCCTTACGTTGTTTCTCAAATTTCAGGCGCGCTTTTGGCAAGCGTATCTTTAAAACTTCTTTTTCCGCAGCATCAGACTTTGGGCGCGACCATTCCTTCGGGTTCGCTTATTCAATCGTTCGTGCTTGAGATTATTCTGACGTTTTTCTTGATGTTCGTGATTATTAACGTCTCGGTCGGCGCAAAGGAAAAAGGCTTGACGGCTGGCGTGGCAATCGGTGCGATGGTCGGACTCGAAGCGATGTTTGCCGGGCAGATTTCAGGCGCATCAATGAATCCGGCGCGTTCGATTGCTCCGGCAATTGTTTCGGGCAGAATCACAGAATTATGGATTTATATTTTCGCTCCGCTCACGGGCGCGCTTCTCGGCGTTTTGGGTTGTCGGTGCGTTCAGCCGAAAGGCTGCTGCACAGAATTACAGGAGCAATGTTAGATGAAGCGTCTTTTATTCGTGTGCGTTGAAAATTCTTGCCGCAGTCAGATTGCCGAAGCATTTGCACGGCTTCATGGCAATGATGAAGTAGAAGTTTACAGCGCAGGTTCGCGTCCTTCGGGCAGAGTCAATCCGAAAGCGATTGAAACGATGCGCGAGATTGGTTGTGACTTAACAAAACACGATTCAAAATCTCTGGAAGAAATTCCAAATGTCGAGTTTGATTTTGTGGCGACAATGGGCTGCGGCGACGAATGTCCGTTCGTCCGCGCAAAGCGGCGCGAAGATTGGCAGATTCCAGACCCGAAAGATTTGCCGCCGGAGCAGTTTCGGAAAACGCGAGACTTAATCGAGCAGAAAGTTAAAGACGCTTTATTACAAATAAAATAAGGAACTCAAAATTCGCTCGAAAAAATCCAATAAAAAGCGGTCTGTAATCGCCTTTTTTATTTTCTCGCAACCGAACTTTCCTGAAAAAATTATTCAGAAGCGTTGATAAAATTTTTAAGTAGCATTTGAATGTCGGAATTCAAATTTGTCGAGTAAGTTCCGGCTTTTATATTCACGCTTTTGGCGGCGGAAATCTTGGCAATGACGCTTCGTTTGACTTCGTAATATAACGTCTCTTTTACCAGAGAACCGTTTTGGCGAGCGTATCGTTTGGCTTTCCCGACAACGATTTTTTGATTGTCAGCCGTAACGATTAAATCGTTCGATTTAAGAAATCTAAATTCTTTTGAATCTGATTCGACGGCAATTATGTAAAAGAATTCTCTACCTTTACTCTCGTCGTTGTGATAAAAATATCCGATGCCGATGCCGATTGCTTGAATAATGTCTTTATCGGGAACGGCGAGCTTCAAAAGCGGCGTGGCGACGATTCCGATTTTACTGTTAGGATTGTAGCCGACCATCAAACCGCCGACGTTAGAGAAGTTTTCCGGCATCTTCTCATTTGCGTCCGGCGCTTGATTCCACATCGCAGCCTCGCTGCTCATCTGCGGGCGAGCTTTTGGTTTTAAAGGTTTTATGATTGCTTGAGCCGCGCTTTTGGCAGCAGCTTCCTGCGCGAGTTTTTCCGCCGCGAGTTTTTCTTCGCGTCGGCGATTTTCCTCTGCTTCGGCACGTATTTCCCAAGACGGTTTCAAATTTTCGATTGACCAGATGCCGCGTTTTTCGCGTTTAGCCTGCGCTTCATTGCTCTGATAAACCGCACTTTCGACGGTATCTTGACCGCTCTTGTTCAAACCGGCGTGCCACGCAGCACCGTCTCGAATCATTTGCTGGCTGATGTCGACGCCGTTCAAAAAAAGCTGTCCGACGGTATTTGTCTTCCTCAAACCTTTCGCTTTGAATTCAACAATCTTGCCTTCGACAAGCTCGCGCAAATGGTCTTTTACCGTTTGATTAAGCGGCTGCCCGATTTCTGGAACTTCAATGTATTGCAGTTCGGCGGTAAGCCGCGAAAGGTTCTGCATTTCAATGACGACGGTTTTGCCGTCGATGACTTCGACCACCCTGCCGCCAACTCTGCCTTGGGCGAAAGCCGAATTTGAAATAATCAATGCGAGGGCAATTGAAAGAAATAACTTTAGATTTTTCATACAAATTTTATCTGGTTTCCAAATCGTATTCGCGCAGACGGCGGTAAAGCGTCGAAGATGAAATTCCAAGAAGTTCCGCCGTTTTTCCGCGATGCCAGCCAGTTTGCTCCAAGGCTTTTAAAATCTGCTGTTTTTCGATTTCGTGCAGCGCGGCGGGCGCGGAATTTTGAAACGAAGCAGTCGCGCCGTTTTCTTTTGCGGCGTTGTTGTAGCTGACCGAAACGCTCGGTTCATTTGTTTTATAAACTACTTCAGGCGGAAGTTCTTTGACTGTAATCCTGCCGTTATCAGCTAATAAAACGGCGCGTTCCAGACAGTTTCTTAATTGCCTAACGTTTCCCGTCCAGCTATATGAACAGAGCGCGTCAACGGCTTGCGGCGCAAGTTCAGGCGCGTTTGCTCCGGCGACTTTTTGAAGAAGATGCTGGGCGAGCGGTTCGATGTCTTCGCGGCGTTCACGAAGAGGCGGAATGTGAATTTCAAAACTGTTGATGCGGTAAAGTAAATCCGAGCGAAACGTGCCGTCGGAAATTGATTGCATCGCATTGCGATTCGTAGCGGCGACAAGCCGCACGTCCACTTCAACTTTTTTCACGCCGCCGACGCGAAAAAACGAGCGAGTTTCGAGCGCGCGAAGGAGTTTTGACTGCAACTGCGCCGGCATTTCCATTACCTCGTCAAGAAAAAGCGTGCCGCTGTCGGCAATTTCAAAAAGTCCGAGTTTTCTGGCTCGCGCACCTGAAAACGCACCGGCTTCGTGTCCAAAAAGTTCTGATTCAAGAAGTGAATCTTGGAGCGCCGCACAGTTTAAATCTACAAAAGTTTTGCCGTGACGCGGGCTTAAACGGTGAATCGCCTGCGCGATTAATTCTTTTCCCGTTCCCGATTCGCCCGTGATTAAAACAGACGTATCAGACGGCGCGACGCGCTGGACAAGGCGCAAAACTTCTTTCATCTGCGGCGATTGCGCGACGATTTCCGGCATATTTTGATGCGAGCGTTCGATATGCGCGCGCAGACGCTGGTTGTCGATTTTGAGTTTTTGTTTTTCGGCGGCTTGCAGGACGAGCGCGCCGAGTTCGGTGATGCGGTAAGGTTTTGTCAGATAATCGTATGCGCCGAGCTTCATCGCTTCGATTGCCGATTCGACGGTCGCCTGCCCGGTCAACATAATCACTTCGGGCGGATTCGGCGAGCGCTCGCGCATCCGGCGCAAAAGTCCGATGCCGTCCAGTCGAGGCATATTTATATCACATAGCAAAACATCGAAGTCCTGCTGTTCGAGAAGTTCCCATGCGGCTTCGCCGTCCGCTGCCGTTTCGACTTCGTGACCTTGCCGGCTCATTTCCTTCTGCACGACGAGCCGCAAATTGTTTTCATCATCGACTACAAGGAGTTTTGGCATAAGTTTTTAAGTGCCGATTGCTGAGTGCTTAGTCTGTTGAATTATCTTCAACACTCGGCACTTTAATTTTTCTGAATCGGCAGAAATATCGTAAAAGTAGTGCCGACTCCGATGTTTGAACGAACGCTAAGACGTCCGCCGTGTTCGGTGATAATGCCGTAACAGACGGCTAAACCGAGTCCCGTTCCTTTGCCGACTTCTTTGGTAGTGAAGAAAGGCTCGAAAATTTTCGATAAGTTTTCTGAAGCGATACCGACGCCCGTATCCTGCACTTCGACAACGACGCGGTTTTCCTGCCCCGTTGCGCGCAGGACAAGCGTTCCGACGCCGTTCATCGCGTCAATCGCGTTGGTTGACAGCGCAATTATCGCTTGCTGAATTTGTCCTTCGTCGGCTTCAACGAGCGGCAGATTCTCTTCAATTTCAAGTTTGATTTCGATGTCGTCGCCGCGTTTCTGGTGAAAAAGAAGCCGCGCAGAAGATTTTATAACCTGTCCGACATCAATCGAAAAACGATTTCCCGAACGCATCCGGCTGAAATCAAGCAAGCCCGTTGTAATTGATTTGCAGCGAAAAGATTCGCTTCGGATAAGTCCGAGATAATCGCGCAAATCCTCGACTTCTTCCGATTCGCTGAACGCGCCTTCTGAAACTCTTGTCTCAAGCGCTTCTGCACAGGCGGAAATCGTTGCCAGCGGATTGTTTATTTCGTGAACGACACCTGCGGCAAGGCGACCGACGGCAGCAAGTTTTTCGGCGCGTCCGGCAGCGTGAATTGCTTCGACGCGCATCGTTACATCTTCGCCGATGGTAATAACGTGCGTTACTTCCTCGGTTTCCGCGTCGCGCATCGGAATTTTACTGACCATCCAATGTTTTGTCGTGCCGTCTTCGTTAATCGTGCGCTGCTCGATGCGTTCGATTTTTCCGGTGCGAAAAGCGCGCTCGAATTCCTGCTTTAATTTGCCGTTCGGATATTTCGCCAGAACCTGAAAAACATCGCGCCCGATAACAGAATCGCGCGCCATTCCTTGATTGCCGACTTCACGATGACGATTCCAAGTAACAATCCGGTAATCGCGGTCAATCACATAAAGCGACACAGGCAGCGCGTCCAAAACCGATTCGGTAAATTTGCGCTGTTCTTCCTTTGCCTGAATTACCGAAGTGTTAATCGCGGCTTCATAATGCGCCGAAAGATTAACGCTCATCGCCGCCATTTGCGTCGCCGCGTCAATGAGTCGCTGAGTCGCTTCCGAACACTCCTGCTTTTTCCGAAAGCCGACAATCAGCGCGCCTTTCACATCGCCGTTGATGTGCATCGGCGAAACGTATTCAAGCTCGTGCGTGTTACCTTTCAAAAGTAATTCTTCTTTGTTCTCCACAAAAAAAGAAACCTGCGGCGGCAAAATTTCCAGCCATTTTTTGAATCCGTTTTTTTGCAGAAAATCCGATTTCTCTTCCGCGTCTTCCGGCACAAACGCGCAACTGATTAAACCGATATGTTCAAGCTCAACAAAGACGGCGCAAATTTCCGCACCAGTTTCCTTTTGAACTGCCTCCGCCACACGCAAAGCTACTTTTTTGGGGTGAACCGTAAACAGCAAACTCCTTCCAAGTTCGGTGATAAACTTCAATTCGCGCGAAGAATCCGCCGCCTTCTTCTTGGCGAAAGGATAAGTTTCCGATTTAATTTTAATTTGCTTCGGAGCTAACATTCTGGTTTTATTGCGGCAGTTTGACAAACTTTTCACAAGATTTGTCATCTCAAGAGGTTGGTTATTTTCTGAAGATGAGAAGTTTAATAACTTCCACTCTATTAAAAATCTTTTTTAACATTTTGTCAACGGTTTTAACACTCGGTTTTAATTGAATTCGTTTGACACTTCATTAAATCCAATCAAAAATTGAAGAGCGATATGGAAAAAATAAAAGGGCGATTAAAAAAATCTTTTTGGCTAGGCAGTTTATTCGTCCTTTTTCTCGTTTTTGGTTCGTCGAACGTTCAGGCGCAGGAAACAGTTGACAAAACCGTAGCGACAATCAGCGACGGCTTCAGCACCGAGCTTATAACTTTTTCGGATTTGCTCTGGCAGCTTGCTTTAATTCCGAATGCACAGCTTAATCCGCCGACTTCGGAAGATTTAAATCGCGCTTTGCAGCTCCTTATAAATCAGCGCCTTTTTGCTCTCGAAGCAGACCGTGTGCCACGCGCGGCAGCGAGCCAAGCGGACGTTGACGCGGAAATTAAACGGGTTGTGGCGCTTTTTCCTTCGACGGCGGAATTTGAAAAACGCCTTCGTATCGTCGGTTTCGATTCGGTAAAGGACGACAATTTTGAACATATGATGAGGCAGCGAGTTTCGATTGAAAAATATCTTGACTTCCGGTTTCGCTCGTTTGTCGTTATCACACCCGAAGACGAAGCCAAATATTACCGCGACGTCTACACGCCGGATTTCAGGCGGCGAAACCCCGGACTTTTAATGCCGACGCTTGACCAGAAGAGAGAAGACATCAGAAATTTTTTAACCGAACAGAAAGTTGCCGCCGACATCGAAAAATTTCTCGACGATGCTAAACGACGTTCGGAAATTGTTATTTTAAGCGAAGTCTGAAATTTATTCGGCGCGATTTTTTATTTATTTAATAATTCGGATAATTCGCTGACATTCGGCAAAGCGTTTCTTGCACCGAGCGCGCGGCATTTGAGCGCGGCGACGGCATTTGCCATTTTTGCCGCGTTTTCCACGCTTTCGTCTTTGAGCAAGCCGTAAAGAAAACCGACGCGAAACGAATCGCCCGCGCCCGTCGTGTCTTTGCAGCCGTTTGGCACGGCAAAGCCTACGGTTTCAATAAACTGGTTTTCACAAAAAATCAGCGAGCCTTTTTCTCCTAAAGTCATACCGACAATGCGGCAGCCGAAACGTCGGTTTATTTCGCGTAAGGATTCTTTTTTATCACTGACGCCAACGAGTTTTTCAGGAAATTCGGCGGAAGAAATAAAAATATCGACCTCAGGCAGAAGTTCTTCAACACCGGCAAAAATATTATCAATATCAATTGAAACTATCGCGCCTGCGGCTTTTGCCGCTTTTGCCAACAGCAGGCAAGCCTGCGTGTCGTGCGGCGTAAAATGCAGAACTTTGCCGAGTTTTGCAGCTTCAACGGGTGTGTCTTCGACAGAAAAGGCGAGGAGTTTGTCTCTTTCCCAGATAACGGTTCGCTCACCGTTACGCTCGTCAATAATAATAAAAGCTATTTGCGTGCGCGCGCCTTCAATTTGTTCGGCAAAACTCATATCAACCGATTCATCGCGTAGAGTTTGCAACCCGAAATCGCCTTCACGGTCGTTGCCGAAACGCCCGACGTAAGTTGTTTTCAGTCCTAAACGGCGCAAGCCGACCATTGTCGTCGCAATCTCGCCGCCAGCCGCCTGAACGTAATCGGTCAGCCGAATTTTTGAATCGAATGCCGGATACTGCGGCACGACAATCAGATAATCGACTGCATTCGTGCCGAAACCGACGACATCGAATACCTTATTTTCCGACACCTTAAAGGGAAACTGCATATTGAATTCGCTTGCGGCAAATTTGTAATATAACTTTTACTTGTAACCCACGACAAATAAACATTAACTTTTTTTGTGAAGTAAACTCTTGCCAAACGGTTTGCAAAGTAGTTAGATTGACAAATACATACAAATTTTCACTTATGATTTTTTAGTGAATCGCAATAAAAATTTATAAATATTATTTGGAGAATAAGAAAAATGCCAACATCAGTTTGTCCCGAATGCAGCGAAGATGTTTACGTGGATGCCGATTCAGAACAAGGCGACGTTATCTCGTGCGACGAGTGTGGAACGGAGCTTGAAATCGTCGGGCTTGACCCGATTGAACTCGATATTCACGAGGAAATCGGTATAGACGATTCGGTTGCCGAAGAAGAATTCGAGTATTAAATTAAATTGAAAATGCAAAACGGAAAATGGAAAATATAGGAATTGGTTTTAATTTTCCATTTTCCACTTTTCGTTTTCAATTTTTTCACGGTTTTATCTCGTAACCCGAACGATTTTGTTTGATTTCTAAGCC
>JALYZF010000091.1 GCA_030948995.1 Acidobacteriota bacterium | reverse complement strand
GTTTTGAAAATCGCGCATCCTCACCGCAAGCGTCTATCGCCGAATATTACTACTCCGCAAATGGATTTGCTGATTGAAAAAGCAATGACAAACGGCGCGATTGCGACAAAAGTTTGCGGCGCGGGCGGCGGCGGCTGCATCGCTTTTTTCTGCGAGGAAGGTCGCAAAGCCGATGTCGAAAAAGCTCTTGCAGAAGAGCCGGAAGCGGAAGTTTTGCAATGGCGCTTATCTGAAAAAGGCTTGACGGTTGAAGAAATGTAAGAAAATGGAAAATAATTTTTTGTAAGCAGAGAAAAATAAATACAAGAAACTTCCTTAACATTTTCTATTTTCCATTTCGTATTCCTTTTTCTGGCAAACCCGCTTTGAATCTTCGTCTTCCAACGTGCTGTTGTCTTTCCCCCAAACTTTCAATATAGGAGACAAATAAAATATGAAAAAATTTATTCTTTTTGCTTTGCTTTCACTTTTAGCTTTTGGGTTTTCCGCGCAGGCGCAAACGCCAAATTATCGTTCGTCGCGTCTTGATGAATTAGCCGACCAATTGAAACGTCAAACGGTTGATTTAGCCGACCGCGCTTCAAATGACTTAAGGCGCGGTTACAACAACAGCCGCGCCGACATCGAAGCCGCGTTTTTAGCGCAGCAATTTGATGCCAGCGCCGGATTTTTCCAGCAAATGGCGCGCGATAATCGTTCGGCTTCGGAGCTGCGCGACGCTGCTTCAATCTTAAGTGATTTAGCGCGCCGCGCGCCAAGTTACGGCTCAAACGGAAACTTATGGCGCAACGCTCAAACCGCGATAAACGACATCAGCCGCGAACTCGGCGGATACAATGGCGGCGGCTCAACGGGCGGCGATGATAATCAAACGCCTGTTGCCGGACGAGCTTTCTGGCGCGGAACGGTCGATAACGAGGTTCAGCTTGTCATTCGAGATAACAATATCGAAACCCGAACAATTTCAGGCACTCCATATGCGGACGGAACTTTCAATTTTACGTCGCCGCTTCCGACTCGCAGAAAAACGATTGAAGTAATTAAAAAGAAAGGTCGCGGAAATGTTCGCGTCCTTCAACAGCCGACGCGCGACAATAATTTTTCAGCCATCGTGCAAATTCAAGACCGAGACGGCGGCGCGAAAGAATATCAATTGGAGATTTTTTGGAGATAGGCAGTTAGTCTAAAGTTCAATGTCCAAGGTTGAAACCGCTTTCGACTTTGGACATTGGACTTTAGACTTTAGACTGAATCGCATTCGTTAGCGAGCGGAAAATATCGCGTCCGTCGTTTGAACCAAGCAGTTCTTCGCAAGCGCGTTCCGGGTGCGGCATCATTCCCAAAACATTTCCCTTTTCATTACAAATTCCCGCAATATTCGAGCGCGCGCCGTTCGGATTAGCTTCGTTCGTAATCGCGCCGCTCTGGTCGCAATACCGAAAAATAATTCTATTTTCGTTTTCTAATTGCGAAAAAGTCGCGTCGTCGCAAACGTAATTTCCTTCGGCGTGAGCAATCGGAATTGATAATACTTCGCCTGCATCGAGTTCGTTGGTGTAAGGCGTTTTGTTATTTTCGACCTTAATATAAACGTGCCGACAGGCGAAATGTAAATCCTTATTTCTAATGAGTGCGCCGGGCAGAAGTCCGGCTTCGCACAAAATCTGAAAACCGTTGCAGATGCCAAAAACGAATTTTCCTGCTGCGGCGAAATCTTTAACAGCGTTCATAACGGGCGAAAAACTCGCTAATGCTCCGGCGCGCAAATAATCGCCGTAGGAAAATCCGCCCGGAATTAAAATCGCGTCGTAACCGTCAAGATTAGTCTCCTTATGCCAGACAAAATCGACGGGTTGCCCGACGTGCTTTGAAACAACATGATAAGCGTCGTGGTCACAGTTCGAGCCGGGAAAAACTATTACTCCGAATTTCATAAATTAGTGGTAAACGGTAAGTAGTAAGTGAAAAGCAGGTTTATTTTCAATCGAAAATTGAATCATAAAAACTTACCATTTATAGCTACTGAACTATCTCCACGCGATAATCTTCAATCACCGGATTTGCCAAAATATCTTTTGCGATTTTTTCGGCGGTTGTTTTAGCTTCTGATTCCGCCAAATTTTTGTCGAGCGCAATTTCAAAATACTTGCCTTGTCGCACATCCGTTACTTGAGCGAAACCCAGAGACTCGACAGAGTGGTGAATTGCTTTGCCTTGCGGGTCAAGCA
>JALYZF010000124.1 GCA_030948995.1 Acidobacteriota bacterium | reverse complement strand
GGCTTGCGCCGGCACGAAACTTCCCGCGAACTTCAAGCTGTAAGTTGCCGCTTCGTCATTCGGCGTGCGTCCTTCGACGCGCAAAATAAGTTTTTCCGGTTTGCGTAGATATATGACGCGACCCGTTTCATTTTCCGTTGCGTCTGAAAAGACTTTAATTTTTGTCAAAGGTCTGAGATTTTCGGCGGCAAATATATCGATGTCGCCGTCGAGATTCGTTGTTTTGATATTGATAAAAATATCGCCTTGCGTGCCGTTAAAAACAAAAAAATGACTCGTCAGGCGCGCGTCGCCCACATCGCGCGCAGCAATTTTCCCCGCGATTTCGCTCGAAGTTATTGGGGTCGGATAGTTTTGATTTGTTGATTGCGCCCGAATCGAAACGAAGCCGAAAGCAAAAAACAGAAGGCTCGCGGCGAAAACGGTTCTTTTAGTTATCCATTTTGAATTTGCCATAATACTCAAAGGTCTTTTCGCAAATGAACCAGCCGTGAAGTTTCCTCGTAACCGAGATTCAGATGCGCCGACAAGCTCGATTCGTTTCCTATCTCGGCGTCGGATGCCATTTCTTCGCATCCAATGTTCCGCGCCCAATTTTCCGCCTCGCGCACGAGTTTACCGCCGATTCCCTGCCGTCTGTATTCCGGTTCGATAAACCAGCCTTCAAGATAGCCAACGTGGTCTGTGTGGCAGTCTTCGACAAACGGACGGATGCTCGCTTCCAAAAAGCCGACGAGTTTTCCGCCGCCGGTTTCGGCAATTAAAACAAGCTGAGTTTCCCGATGTTCATAAATGTCGAGCATTTCGGCTTTGTGCTCTTCGTCGGTCGAGCCTTCCCACAAAAGTTTCCGCAAGCGAAACCATTCGTTAACGTCGCTTTCCCGCAACGGTCGTATTCTGAAATTGCTCTCGGTCATTTGAAAGTGATTTTAGCAGTGTTAATAGCCGCCGACAACAATTTTGCGGTTATTATTTATTTTTCGCTAATCAATACATTGCTTAATTTTTATTTCTTTTCCGCAAGTCAACCGATAGAGTGGTTTTACGCATCAAAGGATAAGTTTTTTCAAACCTTATATTTATTTAATTTGCCGGTTGATTGCAAGACTGATTTTTTTACTTTAAAATGCAGTATTTTGCGCTTCAGGCAAATTTTGGTTTATTGAAGCCGAATTTTCCGCGTTCCGGTAATATAATTTTTAACAGATTTTTCTGGAGGATTTTGTGAAGTTTCACCTTTTTATTTTTTTATTGGCTGTCGCCGTGTTTGCTGCAGTTGTGCCGGTTTCCGCTCAAGTTGACTCGGTTATCGGACAGCTTACTTCTTCACCGGCGGAATCTTTCGCTGGCGGCATCAGCGGCGACGGACGTTTCGTAGTTTTTGAATCGACGGGAAATTTGGCGACGGAAAATCCGCGCAACTCGGACGGCAACCGCGAAATTTTTATTTTCGATTATGCCCAGCGCCGTATTTTTCAAATTACCGACACGAAAAGTTTGCTGATTGACACAACAAAAGGAACGTCATTTTCAAACATTAAAGTTGAAATCGACAATATTCGTCCCGTAATGAGTAGCAACGGGCGCTGGATTGCTTTCGGCTCGAACGCGACGACTTCGACGCCGACGACGCCGAACAGCACAAATCCGGGAAATTTTGACGCCAATACGTTTACCGATTCGACGGGCAATAATCCTTTGACGAGCGACGGCAATACGGAAATGTGGTTGTATCAAATTCCGGCGACCGCTCCGGCAAATTTGTCCAGCGGCGCGGAAATTCCGGTTACAAATTTGAGCGCCGGAACTTTTATTAGAGTAACCAACACTTTGCCGAGCCGTCTGCCCGTCGCCGGCACGACAACAGCCGGACCAGTAATCGCCGACGACAACCGCGAAGCGACAATTAACACGGATGGAAACTATATCGCTTTTGTTTCAAACCGAGATTTAGTTCCGACAGGAAATGCTTCGCCGAATAATAACGACGAAATTTTTTCATACGTGCGGAGCGCTGCTAAAATTTCACAAATTACGCAAACGCCGCGCGGTACGATTGCCGCTCCGATTTTCAACGATAATCCTTCGATTTCCGGCAACGGCTTGCGCGTCGCTTTTGCGAGCAACGCCGACAAACCCGTCGCCGGAACGGACGGGACGAACCCCGACAACAATTTAGAAATTTTTTACACCGATTTAAATGCCGACGGAACGCCTGATTTAACTCGCCCGCGCAAGCAAATTACAAACACGACGCGCGCCACCGCCGGACAAATCATTAACGTATTCGACCTCGGCAGACGAATGAGCCTTGACGGTCGTTACATTGCCTTTGATTCTTATGCGGATTTAGCTTCGAGCGGCAGTGCAATTCAAACTTCGTTTGCGCTTTATTTATACGACACGACGACTTCGACGTTTCGCCAAATCGGAGCGCGCAGCAATGCGGATGCGGCGGCAAGCGGCGGCGATATTCAACATTATCCGGGTTTTACAGATTACGATTCGAGCGGCGCACCGCAGACTTTAGTTTTTGAAACGCGCTTGAACATCAAAGCTGACGGAACGGTCACCGCAACCCAAGCCGACGGATTGAATCCCGACGTTGCGCGTCCGACGCAAATTTATTCTTATCCTTTAACTGCTCCGGCTGCTTCGGCAACTTTTACGCGCTTGACGAAATTTCCGGCGCCGTCTGTTTCGCTTGCCTCAACGCAGCCGATTCCGAGCAATTCCGTGCGGCGTATGACGTTTACGCTTGCATTAACGGAAATCGGAACAGGCAACATCGATTTGGCAAACGAAGCGTTTTACTTTTTACTGCCGACGGTCGCAGCAACGCAGCCGTCAACAACTACTTTGAGTTTTGTTACAGGCGCGAGCCGAATTCCGGTTTCGGCTTCGCCCGTACCGACTCCGACGCCCGGCACTACGCCGACGCCTTCGCCATCTCCGACTCCACAAACGCCGCCCGCCGTTTTCGGTGTCTCGCCAGGGATGTTAGCAATTGCCAATTTTACTTCGGGAACAGCCGTTGTCTCGCAAACTGCGGTCGGCTCGCTTTCGCGCAGCTTCACGCTGCCGATAGAACTAAGCGGCGTAACCGTGGCTGTAAATGGCGCGGCAAGCGGCATAAAATCGATTAGTCAGGGCGAAGTCGTTTTTGTCGTTCCGCCCGGATTTGCGCCTCCGGTCGGCGGAACGGTTTATCCAATCGTTATAAACGACAACGGCACAGTTATTAAAGGTTCGGTGACGGTCGTTCCAGCCAGACCGGACATATTTACGTTTTCCGCTCTTCCCGCTCCCGGCGGGCGCGCCAGAATCTTCAACGTAACTAATCGTGTTGTCAGAACAGAGCCTTTTACGGTTACAACGGTTAAAATTAAAGGCGGTGTTCGCGTCCCGACAGTTTTAAGAG
>JALYZF010000118.1 GCA_030948995.1 Acidobacteriota bacterium | reverse complement strand
TCAAGCTAACAAAATCCTTTGCATATCCCGCGTTTGCATCGCGCGCGCGCTGTTTCTGCATAATCGACATTGTAACTTCCGCCAGGTAATCGAGCATCAAATAATCAATCTGCCCGCCGCGCACCTGCTCGACCGGCGCGGTCAGCAAATCACCCCAAAATCCTTGACCGCTCGCCACACGAACTTTTTCTTTCATATACGTTTAATTAGAAAACAAAAAATTAAGACGGTCAACAATCATTTTGTAAGATTATTGACCGTCTCGAAAAAATTAAATTGTCTAATTGCTACTGGTCACCGACAACGACCTTTTTAGTTTTGTGAAAAACAGATTTCGTTCCGCGTTTTACTTTATGCGAAGTATAGCGCGTTCCTTCGACCGTTTTCTTTCCCGTATAAACAGCGGCGCGCGTGGTTTTATGAGCGACGTATTTTGCGGCGCGTTTGGTTTTATGTGCGGCATATCTCGTGCCGCGCGCCGTTGTGCCGACAACGCCGCCGCTGCGTTTACGTCTTACAGTAACTTGACCTGTTCTGGTTTGCGCCCCGACTGCCGTCGGATTATTTGACGAAATCGCGTCGCCAAGGAAGGCGAGCGAAAGAATCATTGCAAAAGCAAAGAAAATACCGATTGTCTTTTTCATTTTTTAAGTTCCTCTCGTTTTATAAATTTAATATGCGAACAAAATTCTCGTAACGAATGCTTTTAATTCACATTTGGGAGTCTAGCACGTTTTATAGCAAATATTATTCCAGATAAATAAAAAAATTAATTGTCTGTTCTGACGTTCTCGTTGATAAATTTTACAATGTCTTCGGTTGAAGTCCCGGGCAGAAAAATCTCGGACACGCCTTTTTGTTTCAGCGTTTGAATATCTTCCTGCGGCACGATTCCGCCGACCAGCACGAGCGTGTCATCCATACCGTTTTCGCGCAGAAGGTCGACAATTCGCGGGCAAAGCGTGTTATGAGCGCCCGATAAAATTGAAATGCCAACCGCGTCAACGTCTTCCTGCAAAGCGGCTGAGGCAATCATTTCCGGCGTTTGCCGCAAACCCGTGTAGATGACTTCCATTCCAGCATCGCGCAGCGCGCGCGCGATTACCTTCGCCCCGCGGTCGTGCCCGTCGAGTCCGGGTTTTGCAACTAAAACTCTGATTTTTCTTTGGCTCATAAATTTTTGTCGAAAAAATATATTAACAAATTTGCCGCCAAACTTATAACGAACGCTCGTTTTCCGCCATCAGGCGCGCAATCTCGACTTCCAATTGATTGGAACTTTTTCCAAGTTGTTCGATAACATTTCTGCGGCTCTCCGGCGACGAGCTTTGATTGAGCTTTTTCTTCCCCTGCAAATCCGTAACTTCGATTTCAAAAGCGACGATGCCGCGCGCGAGATTAGATTTAAATCCAAAGGGAAGATGCGTCCACTGCTCGTAATATTTCTCGTCAAAAGCCGAAATCATCTTTTCTAAAATGTTGAAAACTTTTGCTTCTTCGTCAAATATTTTAACCGCGCCGCGAGCGTGAACGGCAACATAATTCCACGTTGGCACAGAAAGTGTTTCTTCATACCAAATCGGCGAAATATATGCGTGCGGCTCTTGAAAAATAACCAGAACTTCTGCGTCCGCAAAATCTTTCCATTGCGGATTTGCCCGCGCCAGATGCGAAATCAAAATTACTTTTTCTTCGTTTTCTTCGGTAATAAATGGCAGGTGAGTAGCAAACGGTTTTTCGTTTTTTGCCGAGACGAGCGCGGCGAAATTATAACGCCGCATAAATTCGAGTATAAACGCTCGGTCATCTGTTTGATAATGTTTTGGCGAATACATTTAGCGTATGAATTTTGCAAATAAACCGTCGCGCCGGACGAAGGGTTTCAACTGCGACCAACTGTAAAAATATCTGCCTTCAGGTTGGAGCGCAAGCGCGACGTGCGGAAAGCCGTAGTCATAACGGAAAGTTACGCCTGTATTATTAATAGAAAACTCGTCAAGATTTTCAATGGTAAAATTCGTATTCTCAAAAAGCTGTTCGGGATTTTCTTCGTCAGGCTCGTTTTTTTTAATGTCTGCAATTGCTTTTTTTATTTCGCCTTGCTGTGCTCGCTTGAGTTTTGCGACAAACTCGGAAAGTTTAACGAAAACATCTTTGGCAACCACTCTCTCGCCGGTTTTCAAATTTACGACCACGGATTTTTCATATTCGGACGGATACGCGCCCGAACCGACAACGGAAAGTATTATGCCCAAGATGCCATTTTTATTATAATTAACTTTATAGCTTGCTTCTTCGAGCCATTGAATCTCGCTCACTTCTTCTCTGACATTGAAATCGAAATTCTTTTCAAAACTGATTGAGCTTTCAATTTTTTTCGTTAAAGCCGGACTAATGCCGTTAACTTTCGGTCGAATTAATACAAAACTTTTTTTGTATTCCGAAAGCGGCTTTGGGCGTTTATATGTTGTCTTTTTCGGCGTTACGACTACGCTTTGTGCAAAAGCGGGAAAGGAAAACGCGCAGAGACAAAATAAGGCGCACAAAAATTTTAGTTTCATACTTAAATTTGTTTTTTTAAATCGGAAGTCAGTAAAACTTTTTCTTCAAAATCCATCGCGGGCGCACCGAAAATGCAGCGGATTTTGCCGTAAAGCGTTTGTCTTGTTTTCATCGCCTGCCAAGTTTCAGTCCAACCGTGCGCATTTATCCAGAGCGGATTGTAGCCGTCTAAAGGCTTTATAATTCCGTAGCGCGGCGTTTCGGTTTCTTCGGTAAAAGTGCCGAACATTTTGTCCCAGATGATAAAGATTCCGGCGTAATTCCTATCCAAATATTGGTCGTTTACGCCGTGATGAACGCGATGATGTGAAGGCGTGTTGAGAATTTTTTCCAGAAAGCCGAGTTTGCCGACGAGTTTTGTATGAATCCAGAATTGATAAATCAGATTCAACCCGTGCATCGTTACAAACGCCCAGAGCGGAAAACCGAGAAGCGCGGCGGGAAGATAAAAAATCCAGTGAGCGACGCCGGAAAACCAGCTTTGACGAACGGCGACGCTTAAATTGTATTGATTCGACGAATGATGAACGACGTGGAAATTCCAAAAAAATCGAACTTCGTGGCTGATACGATGAAACCAGTAATATGCAAAATCGTCAACAAATAATAAAAAAGCCCACGCCCAAACCGTTTCCATTGGCATCTTAAAAGGCGTGATTTCATAAATCCAAAGATAAAAAGAACCTGTAACAAGACCGAAAAGCGCGCCCCATGCGACGCTCGCAAAACCGATAAAGATATTTGTCCAGGTATCTTTGCGGTCAAAATTCTCGCGGTTTTCGCGTAATAAAAGCCACGCTTCAATCGCAATCAAAAGCGCGAAAATCGGAATGGCAGTAACGATCGGTTTCAGCATTTATGGTTTCTTAAAACAAACTTTTATCAAATTATCGTCTTCAAAAGTTACGCGATTCATTTCTTCTTCGGCAAGTTTTCCTTCACCGCAGTAAACATCAATATGTTTGCCGTGAACAGTTACGCCAACATCGTTGGCAATAAAAGTTCTCTCGCCGTATCCGCCGGGCAAATCGGGAATTCTAACTAAGCTGTTGTTTGAAATAAAAGCATTGTCAACCGCGACAGAATTCGGGTCGAGCGGCGTGTTGTGCGCGTCGAGTGGCGCGTCTGCTTTGTGCCATGCGCCGTGATAATTTCCCAGATACCAACCAAAACGAGTTTTGCCCCAGCCTTCGCCCCAACCTTCATTTTCGTCAAAAACAACGCGCAGAAATTCAGCGTTAAACTTCATTTTCCCGCCGCCGGAGATTTCTATTTCTCTCGTTTCGGCAGAACTATAATCGGTTTCAATCGGCGTGAAATATCCTGTAATGCGCCAATCTCCCGAACATTCATAATCTGCCAAGGCATTTTTATTATGTTCAGATTCCATAACTGCCGCCTGATTTGTTGCCGAAAAAGTTTTCGGTTCTCTGGAAAACACAAAACTCATTAAAGCGATTGACGATACAAAAACTAAAATTAATTTCCTCATAAATTTCGATGAAGGATTTTCGAGCGATTAAAAGTTTTCGATTCATTTCGCAAGAGTAAAGTTTGCCCTTAATACGCGCTTGGCGTAAAGATTGCGGACAGTTTTCAACCGAACGCTTTTCGCATACAAACGCTATTCGCAACGTCTTTATATTGTCCGTAATTCGGAATCGTTTCATATCCGCTTTTTCGGTAAAGCGCGATTGCTTCCGGCTGCTTCAAGCCCGTTTCTAAAATACATTCCGAAAACCCAAGCTCGCTCGCCCATGATTCCAACTCGGACAAAATGCTTCTTGCAATCCCACACCCGCGCCGTTCTTCTCGAACGAACATTCGTTTGATTTCCGCCACGCCTTCGCCATATTCCTTTATCGCACCGCAGCCGACCGCTTTTCCGTCCGCATAAGCGACGACAACGTAACGGATTTTATCAACTTTATTAAACTGCGCGTAAAACGAATGCTCGTCGCCGTCACGAATCTGCAAATCTAGGTCAAGCAACGCGACGAGTTCACGAAAATCTGGATTATCCGAAGTTGTTCTTGTCAGATATATCATCTGATTCATTTTTGATTTCTTGGTCTAAAATCAATATTGAGTTTTTGTTTTAAGAAATCTTTTAATACATAAATAACAATTCTTCTATCACTCCTTGCCTCGTCAAGAAAATATCTAGTCCAATCTTTTCCATCAGCAGGATTTACAATGCTCAAACTTCTTTTATTTCCAGATAAATCTTCAATCTCATCCCCATCTTTTATTTCTGTGTCCCAACAAACGACAGAATGCAGGTTTGTGATGGTCAAGAAAAACAAGAGACAAAACTCTCTTTCATTCCTCCATTTTTAATTTTTATCTGTTTTTCAAAATCCAAGGGACTTAAATATCCCAAACTTGAGTGCCGTCTGATGCGATTATAATAACCTTCAATATAGCTAAAGATTTCTGATTTTGCCTGTTCGACCGACTCGAATGAGCCGCCTTCGATCAGTTCCGCTTTGAATCTGGAAAAGAAGCTCTCCGCCTGTGCATTGTCATAGCAGTTTCCTTTTGCGGACATTGATTGCCGAAATCCATTGATATACAACAATCGGCGATATTCAACCGATGCATACTGGCTGCCGCGGTCGGTATGAATGATTGCGCCGCGCCTAATCAAACAGCGGCTTCGCGCCCGGTCCAGAGCGTCCAGAACGAGCTGTGTCGTCATCCGCTCGGATACTTGCCAACCGACGATCCTTCTGGTGAACTTATCCTGAATTGTCGCCAGATAACAAAACCTTCCATTCTGCAAAGGCAAATATGTAATATCGCCGACCATCACTTGTCCTTTTTCGATTGGCTCGCCGACAGATTCCTTCAATAGATTCGGAGAATAACCAAAACTGTGTTTTGAATCGGTCGTCTTCGGCACAAAGCGTTTCGGTCCAATTGCCGTCAAAGATTGTTTTCTCATCAAAGTCCCGGCAAGCCTGCGCCCAACCGCTACGCCTTCAGCTTTCAACTCGGCACTGATTCTTCTTGCCCCATAACGCCGCCGGTGCAGATAGAAAACCGCTTTGACCCGATCAGCCAAACTGCTCTTTTTCTGACTCAGCCGGTAAGTTTGACCTTTATGCCAGGCATAATACGCCGCTTCGCTCAAGCGCAAAACCCGACACAAACCGCTCACCGGATAAATGTCTTTTTGCTTTTCAATGAACTTGTATTTGTCTATCCGCTTCTGGAGAAGATCTGCGCCGCCTTTTTTAGGATGTCGTTCTCCATTTCCAACTCGATGATCCGTTTCCTCATCGCCAGCTTTTCCTGATCGATTTCACCGTTAACCGATAGAATCTCCTTCTTCCACTTGTGAATGGTGTTTTCGTTAACCCCGATTTCCCTCGATATTGAAGAAACCGATTGACCGTCCAGATACTTCTTAACTGCTTGCTTCTTAAAATCTTTATCGTATTTTTTCATCCTCTCATTTTACAGAGAGTTTTTTCTCTTTAAAAATTAAACCATCTCAGGTTTTCAAACGAATGATTAAATTTCTTTTCTAAGATGTTTTTTAATTCAACATAATAGAATCTTGAGTTTTCAAGGGTTTGTTCATTTCTTTCTTTGACTAGAATATCAATACCGGTATTGGTGTTATAATCAACAATTTCAAAAGGAAAAAGTTTAGGCTCTAGGATTCCGAGCTGGAGAATAAGCGCATAAACTCCACTTTCTAATTCTGGTTGAATTAGCTTGATACCTCTATAATCTGCGATTCTTTGTCGAAAAGCGTTTTTCTTTCTCCGTTCGTATTCTTTTTTCTCTTTTTCTGTGGAGGTGTAACCTTTTACTTCATTATCTAACCAATCAAGTATTGAATAATCATCACTTTCAGTAATTTCTTCATATATTTTCTTAACAACACTTTCAATATCTCTAAGATATTCTTGAGTGGTGTTTTCTACTGAACCTCGATTAGCTGTAAGTTTGAAGTTTTGGCAATTGAAAAAAGCATGAAATTTAGTATATTCAGAACCCTTTGAAACAATCCAATCATTTTTTCTTTGAATAGGAATATAATCTTTACACAGCCAAAGACCATACCTATCTTGAACAGTATAAGAACCTTCCGGCGCACTATAACCTTGCCTACGCAACATAGTATTATATCCATATTTAACTTGTTTACCTTCTACATAAAAAATTGCTTGATATTGAATATGAGGAAAGTTTGGTAAGTTACCTGACTTAATCCATTTTTTACAAAAATTATCGGGCGCAGAATTATGGTATGTATCGAATAATTTTGTTGCGTTGGGACTTTCGGCAGGAAAAGTATGACCAAAAGTTAAGGTTTCGGAATTCTCTTTGTCTAATCCTTTCAAATGAATTTTTACTGATTCATTGGCTTTTACATCAAATTCTCTTTCAATCGAACCGAATTTTGTTTTCCAAAAAATGTAATCCTTAATTTGTTCGTGAGTAAATAAATTATATCGTGATTGATTGTAACCAAAGATAGTTATTTCAGTTCCCTTTTTAAAATCTACCTTCTCTTCATCATATTCATATTCAGGTATTTCTCCTCTATTCAAAGTTTGGAAAATATTTTCCATTTTAGCTATTAATCCAACATTGTTCTTAACAGACCTGACCATTAATTTTTTGCTGTTAAAATATACTTTTGTGCCATGTCCCTTTTCTCCGATTGTCGAGGTGTCATTACGTCTTGATGAATTACCTAAATCGAAAAAATTAGCTAAATCGTCCGTATTCATTCCTTCGCCATCATCTTTTACCAAAATCTTAAATGTATCTTCACCGTCAAGGTTTACAACTTCAAAAGACAGAGAAATATTTTGTGCTTTAGCGTCAAATGCGTTACTGATGGATTCTCTGACTAATTCAAGAGGATTTGTAAAATCATTCGCAATTTCTTTAAATTCGTTAGCTTCATTAACTTCGGGTTTTCTTTTTTTCATATTATTGAGTTTTATTTATAAGAAAAATACAGAATTAAAAAAGCAAAACCTTAAAAAGCTGGTTCTTCATAAATTCCGTAAACATCACGAAGAGCGACGGAAATTTCCTCAACGGTTGCGTAGGCTTTAACGGCTTCAATCGTCGCTGGCATCGTGTTTTCATCTGCTTGTGCCGCTTTTTTGAGCTTGTCCAAAGCATTAGAAACTGCGCCGTTGTCGCGCAACTTTTTAGTTTGTTCAAGCCGTGTAAGTTGATGTTTACGCACGGTTTCGTCAATCTGCAAAATCTCGATTTTCGACATTTCGTCGTCCATCTGATATTTGTTAACGCCGACTATTGTTTGCTCTTTGCGCTCGACAGCTTTTTGGTATTGATATGCCGATTCCTGAATTTCTCTTTGCGGGAATCCGGCTTCGACTGCTTCGACCATTCCGCCGAAACCGTCGATTTTGTCGAAATAATCGAAACATCCGTCAACCATTTTTTGCGTCAACGATTCGAGAAAGTAAGAGCCGCCGAGCGGGTCAACCGTGTTGACGACGCCGGTTTCTTCGGCAATTATCTGCTGTGTTCGCAAGGCAATCAGCGCCGCTTGATTCGACGGAAGCGCTAATGCTTCATCGTAAGCGTCGGTGTGAAGCGATTGCGTTCCGCCCAAAACGCCGGCAAGTGCCTGAATCGCCACGCGCGCGATGTTATTGAGCGGCTGCTGAACCGTTAAAGAAACGCCAGCCGTTTGCGTATGAAAACGAAGCTGCATTGTGCGTGCGCTTTTCGCGCCGAATCTTTCTTTCATCGTTCGCGCCCACACGACGCGGGCGGCGCGATATTTGGCAATTTCCTCGAAAAAATCGTTGTGCGCGTTAAAGAAAAACGAAATGCGCGGCACGAATTCGTCAACATCCATTCCGCGCTCGACGCCGTATTGAACATATTCCACGCCGTCGCGCAATGTAAAAGCGAGTTCTTGCAAAGCAGTAGCGCCCGCTTCGCGGATATGATAACCGCTAACAGAAATCGGATTGTATTTCGGAACGAATTTCGTGCAGTATTCAAAGGTGTCAATTACCAGCTTCATCGCCGGTTTTATCGGGTAAATCCATTCCTTTTGCGCGATGTATTCTTTCAAAATATCGTTTTGCAGGGTGCCGGAAATTTTATTGAAATCCGCGCCCTGTTTTTCGGCTAGAGCCAGATAAAAAGCTAGGAAAATCGAAGCAGGCGCGTTTATCGTTTGCGAAACGGTAACTTGGTCAAGCGGAATGCCGTCGAATAATGTTTCAAAATCAGCGAAACTAGACACTGCCACGCCGCATTTTCCAACTTCGCCTTCCGAGAGTGGCGAATCGGCGTCGAGTCCCATCAGCGCGGGCAAATCATAGGCGACCGACAAGCCTGTTTGTCCTTGCGACATCAAGTATTTAAATCTTTTATTTGTCTCCTCGGGCGAAGAAAATCCGGCAAACTGCCGCATCGTCCAAAGCCGCCCGCGATAGCCGGTCGGGTGAATTCCGCGCTTGTATGGAAACTCGCCGGGAAATCCGATTCCGTCCAAATTTTCCGTGTCGGCTTCGGTGTAAAGCCTTTCGACAGGTTCTAAGGACACGCCTTCAAACGATTGTTTTCGCTCGGGCGTTTTGTCCAAAATTCTCTGCAATGTTTCTCGTCCCCAACGCTCGACTGCTGCTTGCTTTTCCGATAATACTTCTTTAAGTTCAGGCATAATTTTTATAAAAGACGGTTAAATTTTCGTTGTATTCATTTTAATTTAAGGCAGGGAAAATCACAACGCGAAGGTTTTGAGTTAAAAATTTCAGTTTGTTCTTGAATCCGCAAGATGACTACCAATGTTAATTCAAAAACCCGCTTTCCAGTAATGCCCTTTTAAATAAACTCCGATGAATTAAATTTACTCTGAAATCGTGGTTATCGTATTTCGCATCAAACTTAAACTTCAAACCGAATGTGGCATTTTCAATTTCATTAGCCGAAAAGCGCATCGGTTTTGGAACGGAATCTTCCTCAAATTCCAATCTGTTTTTCTTAACTCGTTCGATGTATTCGTCCAAAATTGCTTGCAAATTTTCATTCGTATCATTCCCGCGCCAAAGTTGAAGTTTGCGAATATATGGAGAGTTTGTCGTCGGTTGAAATGTCCGTTTCATAAATTTTCCGACCTTGACGGTTTTGCCAACAGTTGCGCGAATCCAAGGAACTGTTGCGAAAATCGGCGCAAGATTTCCTAGCAAATCAAACAACGGCATTACCTCTTTTCCGCCGAGTTCATCCGCATACCTTGAATGCACAACTCTCGTGTGCGGAAAATAATAGAGAATGCCTTTCGTGACGATTAAATCTCCCCGATATTCATTGTTGAAGTATGAAACTTCTTCAAATGAGATTGGTAATTTCATACGATTAAATTTCTTAGCATTGAATCAAACTGCCCTCGCGTTTCACTTGTTTTTCCGATGAGACCTCTTTAACTTCGGGCTTAATGTTTTCTCAAAATTACTTTAACTCCTTATTAAAATCCGCGTTTATTTTAATCTAAAGCGGAAGAAGGGCAAAACAAATTTTTTGTTAGGTATTAGATAACCTTTTAACGAAGAGTTCCGTAGAATTACAACTATGAAAAATATCTGCTTCCTGTGCCGTGTTATTTTTGCGATTTCTTTATTGTCAGTATTCTCCACTCAGTTTTACGCGCAACAGGACAAGGTTATAAATTCATCTTTCCAACCTCTGATTGATGATAAATCCCACGTCGGAATTGTAGTCGGCGTGATAGATAAAAACGGGCAAAAGATTTACAGCTTCGGAAGTTCGGCAAACGCAAATCAGAAATTAGACGGCGATTCGGTTTTTGAAATCGGTTCTATCACAAAAGTTTTTACGTCAATTTTGCTGGCAGATATGGCTGAACAGCGAGAAATTAATCTTACCGACCCGATTAATCTTTATCTTCCTTCAACGATTAAAGTGCCGCAGTATGAAGAAAAGGAAATTACCTTTCTTGACCTTGCTACTCATACCTCAGGTTTGCCCGAATTTCCCGCAAACGTAAAACCAAAAGACGAAAGCAATCCGCTTGCCGAATACACGGTTGCACAATTGTATAGTTCTCTTTCATCATTGAAATTAAAAAGAAATATCGGGGCGGAATATGAATACTCAAGTATGGGAATGGGGTTGCTCGGTCACGTTTTGTCCTTAAAAGCAGGAGCGTCTTATGAAGATTTAATTGTTAATCGTATTTGTAAACCGCTTGATTTACCGAACACGCGCATTAAGCTTTCTCCGGCTATGCAGGCTCGACTTATCAAAGGCTTTGACGAAAACGGCAAACCGACGGCTAATTGGGATTTGCCGACATTAGCGGGCGCGGGCGCATTGCGCTCTTCCGCAAATGATATGCTCAAATTTATAGCTGAAAATCTTGAGCCGAATAAAACTCCGCTAGCCGCCGCGATGTTGAATGCACAGTTGCCGCGCCACCGCGCCAAATCGCAAAAAAACACAATGTATGTCGGACTCGGCTGGCACATCTTAAATTTCAAAGGAAATGAAATCATCTGGCACGATGGCGGCACGGGCGGTTATACTAGTGTTATCTGCTTTGACAAAAAACACGGTATTGGCTTGGTTGCACTGTCAAATTCTGCGGAGAATGACGACAAATCAGTTCTTCCAAAACTCGGCTTGCAGACACTTATAAAAATAATTTCCAATTAGTATTGAATTAAACTGCCTTGATAATACAAGCCGAAAACAAGTAGCAGAAATAAATAGCGAAATGAATTGAAGTTTGCTCTATTGCCTGTATTGCGAAAGCAGAAAACCTACAAAAATAAAGGGTCGTAACGCTTAAATTCGAGATTATACTGATGAAAATTAGTAGTACTACGAAAGCGAGAGTGTTTGAAATTGCATATGGTAAAAGCTCGAATTCGACGAAAAGGAAACATTTTCTTTATAAAAAGCGTTTGTTTGTGTTAGAAATTATTTGGAAAATTTATTGCAATCGCCTTTTTTTATTTTTACAATCAGCAAATGAAATTTCCCCTAAAAAAATTTATAAGCGTTTTCAGTCTTGGCATTTTTCTGCTCAATGGTTGTTCGAGAATTGAAACGGCTAATCAAAACGGAAATTTTACGTCCGCCGGTCAAACGGCAAACAACTCAGGCGATAAAAACGGTGTGCAGACGGTTAAAGACGATGTTGAAGAGCTAGGCAAAATTGTTAAATTGCCTTACGCGCCCGAAGAAGCGACCTACAGCGAAATCAATTCAGGCGGGAAAAAACTCATCGCCGTTTTGAAATTTTCGAGCGAAGACGCGGCGCGAATCGTCGCGCAAGCCGAAAAATATAAATCGCCCGCGCCGACTGACGTTGACGCCGAAGATTGGTTTCCGCCGGAACTAGTAGCCAAAAGCCAAGAAACCGGCGACGAATCTTTGAAAGGCGTCGAATACGCCGCCAACGATTTTCTTCAGTCGCCTTACGCCGCCGGCAAATTGACGCGCATCAATGAAGCCGATTATTTCGTTCTGGAACTGACTACTTTTTAACTTTCCTTTACTTCCTCGTATCTTTTCAGTTTCCGATAAAGCGTCGATAAATCAATGCCCAAAACGTTTGCGGCTTCAGCTTTATCGTCTCCCGCCGAATTTAACACTTCCAAAATATAACGCCGCTCCACTTCTTCAAGCGTCGAGCGAAAACCTTCTCGGTCGCGCGTTTGAAAATTATTTTCGGCAGTCGATTTGATTTTTTCGGGAAGACTTTCGAGATTGATTTCGTCGCCCGAAAGAATAAATGCGCGCTCGACGACATTTTGCAACTCGCGGATGTTTCCTTGCCAAGAATAATTTACCAGCGCCACCAATGCTTCTCTCGAAATCGCTTTTTCCGGCGCGTTTTGCTCGCGGGCGATTTTTGCGGCGAAATATTTGATAAGAAGCGGAACATCTTCTCGTCGTTCTCGAAGCGGTGGCAGATTTATCTCAATTACGTTCAGGCGATAAAATAAATCTTCGCGGAAACGATTTTCCGCCACTTCGCGTTCCAGATTCTTACTAGTCGCGCAAATAATCCGCGCGTCAAATTTAACGGTATTGCTTGAACCGACGGGCGTAACTTCGTGTTCTTGAAGCGCGCGAAGGAGTTTAACCTGAAGCGGCGTCGGCATCTCGCCTACTTCATCGAGAAAAAGCGTGCCGCCGTTCGCCGAGCGGAAAAATCCTTTTTTCTCAGTTGCCGCGCCGGTAAACGCGCCTTTCGTATGTCCGAAAAGCTCGCTTTCAAGAAGGCTTTCGGGCAACGCGCCGCAATTGATGGCAAGAAAAGGCTTCACCGCGCGTTGGCTTTTAAAATGAATCGCACGCGCAATTAATTCTTTTCCCGTGCCGCTTTCGCCTTGAATCAAAATGCTCGCGTTTGTATCGGCAACTTTTTCGACCAGACGAAAAACTCGTTCGAGCGGTTCGCTTTTGCCGATGATTTCCGCAAAGCTGTAATGTTTATTTAGTTCGCGGCGCAACGCGCGGTTTTCGCTAAAAAGTTTTTTCGTCTGCGCGGCGTTGCGAACGGTTTGCAGCAAATCTTCGTTTACAAACGGTTTTGTTACGTAATCATAAGCGCCGAGACGCAACGCGGCGACTGCCGAATCGACCGAAGAATACGCCGTCATAATTATGACAATTGCTTCTTCGTCAATCGCTTTTATTTGGTCAAGCAGCTCTAGCCCGTCCATTCCAGCCATTTTTATATCAGTTAAAACAACGGAAATATCATTTGCGGCAAAAATTTCAAGCGCCGTCTCCGCGCTGTCTGCCGTAAAAACTTGAAAGTCTTCATCTTCGAGCAACTGCCTTAGAATCGAGCGCATCAATTCTTCGTCTTCGACTACAAGCACGTTTGTTTTCATAAAATAATGGTAAAGGTTTTTAGTGCTAAGTGCTAAGTGCTAAGACGCCACTCAATAAATATATTTTTTCTTTTGGTTCTGCATTCGGCGCTTGGCACTTAGCACTAATTCCGTGTTAGCATTTTTCTTTAGTTTTACATCGAATGATTCTTCATAAATTCCTAAAAATTCTGCTCGTTCTCTGCATTTTTGCGCCTTTTATAAAAGCGCAGGATACTAATCCGGTTGACCGACAAGTTGCCAATCCTCTGACCGACACGCCGAACATTAATCCTTTGGCGCAAGACCAAAATATTACGCTGCCGAAAAAAAAGCTGGTTGTAGGCGCGATTGAAGGCGGCGACGGAGAAGTTGTCGTTTATTCCAAAAAACAGACCGTTGAAGGCAAAGAGGGAAACCGCATCGTCATTCATTCGGGAAATGTTGACGTGCATTACGGAATTTATCGCCTTCAAGCCGACAAAATTACACTTTACGAAGCCGACAGCCGACTTGTCGCCGAAGGCAGCGTGGTTTTCGACCAAGGCGACGACCAGCGAATTACCGGCACGAAAGGAGAATTTAATTACCGCACAAAGCTCGGATACTTTTTAGATTCGACGGGTTTTACCAATCAAACCAATGACGGCACGGTTATTTATTTTACCGCCGACCGCGTTGAACGAGTCGGCGTCAACGAAGTAGTGGTTACAAAAGGAAAATTCACCGCTTGCGAAGACGCCGTGCCGAAATGGAGCTTTACGGCGGACGAGGCAAGAATTAAAACAAACGACCGCATCAAGTTGAAAAACGCGAAGTTTCGTGTCAAAGACGTTCCGATTCTGCCGCTGCCGTATGCTTCGATTCCAATAAAAAAACGCGACCGCGCTTCGGGATTTTTAACGCCGACGTTCGGCTTTTCCGGCAACAAAGGCGCGCGACTTTCGACGGCTTATTACAAAACTCTTGGGCGCTCTGCTGACGTTACGTTTCGTGGCGATATTTACAGTGCGCGCGGGCTTGGTTTTGGGATGGACGTTCGCACGCGCGCTGACTCGCGCTCATATCTTAATTTCGGGTTTTATACGGTCAAAGACAGGATTTTCGGACACAGCGAAGATGCCACTCATCCGAATCAAGGCGGTAGTCTAGTCTATGCCGACGGCGTTCAATATTTTTCAAACGGTTTTACGGCAGTCGCGGACGTTCGCCTGACATCGAATCTTGCCTTTCGTCAAATTTTCTCGGACGGCATTCAGCAAATTATTTCGCCGATTGAAGTCTCGCAAGCGTTCGTCAATAAAAGTTGGAACAATTACACGCTGAATCTGCTGGCGCGCTCGCAGGTGATTTCCATTCCGAACGTGCGCGAAAAAACACGCAATCTGCCGAGCATTAATTTCGACAAACGACCGTCGCAACTTTCGTTTTTTAAACCGGCATATTTTTCGTTTAAGACAAGTTTGGAAGGTGTCAGCCGCCGTGAAGAAGTTGACGACGTTGCGCTTTACCGGCAAACGACGGGAAGTGACCCGGTTGAGACGCCAGCAATCGGACAGCGTTTCGACATTCACCCGCAAATTGCTGTTCCGTTTTACTTTAAATATTTGAATTTAACCGCTACGGCTGGCGCGCGCGTTACGTATTACTCAAATTCTTTCAACGATATGCGCCAAGTCGTCGGACGCGATGTCATCAGAAAATACGGCGAATTTGAACTTGACGTCCGCCCGGTCGCGCTGGCGAAAAACTTTTACGCCAAGGACGGCGCTTTTCGTTTTCGCCATACAATCGAGCCGTTTTTAACTTACCGTTTCGTCAAAGGCGTCAATAATTTCAACAAAATTATTCGCTTCGATTATACCGACACCGCAACCGACACAAACGAAGTCGAATACGGCGTAACAAACCGAATTTTCACGCGCCGTTATACCGAAGCCGTCAGCGAAGAGGCGCAAAAACGCTTGCGCGAAAACACAGAAGCGCGCAAAAATCCGTTGTCCGTTCAGCCATATGAAATTTTTACTTTAACCGTGCGCGGAAAATATTTCTTCGACAAAAATTTCGGCGGCGCGCTTAACCCCGGTCAGCGTAACCAGATTGAATCGATTACGGCTTTGAGTTTTTATACTTTCGGCGGCGTTCCGCGCCGCTTCTCGCCATTAAATATTGACGCGACCTATCGTCCGCGCAAAACGGTTTTCGTCAATACGCGGCTTGATTTAGGCGTTCAAGGCGAACGCCTTCGAGACATTTCCAGCACGGTCGGATACGATACGAAACTCTTAAAGATTTTCCAGACTTTTTACTACACGCGCGCCGTAACTTTAATTCCGTCCCTGCAGCAATATACGAATCAAGCGGGGAAAGAAGCGGGAACTCTGCGTGGTTCGCAATACAGCCCATCGGTGTTTCTCGGCGACCGCGACAAAGGCATTTACGGCGGCGCGTCTTTATTTTTCGATTTTGAAAATCGCCGCGCATTAAGATTTACGCCGCTCATTAGCTCGCTTTATACCGTCGGTTATGCTTTTGATTGCTGTGCCATGACGCTACAATATTACACTTTTAACGTCGGTGTCCGGCGCGAAAATCGTTTTGTTTTCAGTTTCCGCTTGAACGGCATCGGAACTTTCGGAACACAACAAATTGGGCAAGGATTTAGATAATAGAAAATGGAAAACAGAAAATTGTAAGAACACTTTCTTGATTTTCCTTCTTCCATTTTCCGTTTTTAAGCGGCGTTCGCGCTCAAAGGCTGTAAAATTTTATCAATTGCCGACAAAGTTTCTTCCGAAAGTTTAACTCCTGAAGCGGCGGCATTGTCGGCGACTTGTTCGGGTTTTGTCGCGCCGATAATTGCGGAGGAAACTCGCTCGTCACGCAAAACCCAAGCCAGTGCGAGTTGCGCCATCGAAAGATTTTCCTGCGCGGCAATAGGACGCAATTTTTCTACCGTCGCCAAAATTTCCGGCGTCAACAAGCGAGCGATAAAACCGTTCATTTCGTCGCTGGCGGCGCGTGAGTTTTGCGGAATCGGTTCTCCGGCTTTGTATTTTCCCGTTAAAACGCCTTGTCCCAAAGGCGACCAGACGATTTGACCGATGCCGTTTGCCGCGCACAAGGGGAAAACTTCGGCTTCCGGCTCGCGCCAGAGCATCGAATACTGCGGCTGGCTCGATATGAATTTTTCAACTCCCGTCATATCAATCGCGGCTTTTATTTGTTCGGCATTCCATTCGCTAAAGCCGATATAGCGCGCTTTTCCTTCTTGCACGACTTCCGATAAAGCAATCATCGTTTCTTCAAGCGGCGTGTTTTCGTCATAGCGATGGCATTGATAAAGGTCAACATAATCGGTTTTCAGCCTGCGAAGCGAATCGTTTAGCTGTTTATGAATTTGCACGCGCGACAAGCCCGAATCGGTTTCAGTCATCGGAAAATAAAGTTTTGTCGCCAGAACGTATGAGTCGCGCGGGCGCGATTGCAAAACTTCGCCGAGAAATGTTTCCGCCGCGCCTTTGCCGTAGATATTCGCCGTATCTATAAAATTGATGCCGACCTCAAACGCTTTTTCTACGCACGCGGCTGCACGTTCGCGTTCAATTCCGCCCGAATAAGTAAGCCACGAACCCAAACTAATTTCAGAAACCTGCAAATCGCTGTCGCCCAATTGTCGAAACTTCATAGAAAAAAATTCCCTTGTCGTAAATTAAATGTAAACTTTGATTTTGATTATAAAGAAGTCAAATTAGTTTAGCGAATGACGGCTTTTCCGCTTTGGTAAAGTTTTTGATAATATTATAAGCAATAATTATTAAGACACAGATAGATTTTTGGCAAATGTTTATATAAACTCGATGTAAATTAGATTATCTTTACGCGAGAAACGAAATCTAATCTTATTAACAGAAATAATTCAGGTTTATTTTGGAAACGAATTTAGAACAAGCAAACAAACAGGCAGTGCTTTTTGCCCTCGGCGTAAATCATAAAACCGCTTCGATTGAAGTCAGGGAAAAGATGTATGTCCACGACGGCGAAATGACTAAGCTGCTCGAAAAACTCAAACAAACTTTGAGCGAGTGCGTTATTGTCTCGACCTGCAACCGCACGGAAATTTACGGCGTTCATCCGTCGGCAAACGTTAATCTTGATTTTTACAAAGACCTGCTAATAAATTTCAAGAATGCGGGCGACGACGTGCGGCGCAATGATTTTTTCTCAAGCATTTCCTGCGCCGCCTGTTTGCAGCTTTTCAGCGTTGCCACTAGCATCGATTCAAAAATTGTCGGCGATACGCAGATTCTACAGCAAGTTCGTCACGCTTATTCGATTGCAAAAGACAGTAGTTCGACGGGCAAAATTCTCAATCAATTGCTGCAAAGAGCTTTAAAGATTGGAAAGAAAACGTATCTCGAAACTTCGATTCACAAAGGGGCAATTTCGATAAGTTTGGCGGCAGTCGAACTTGCGCGAGAAACGCTCGGCACACTTGCCGACAAAACCGTTTTGATTATCGGCGCGGGCGACACGGCAAAACTGACCGCCGAGTGTCTTTTGAAAATGCGTGTCGGACGTCTTCTTGTAGCCAATCGCACGCGCGTTCACGCCGTAGATTTTCTCGCTGATTTAAATAAATCGCACCGTTTTGAAAGCGCCGTCGTTGATTTTGAAACCTTCGGCGAGCATTTAAACGAAGTTGATATTATTATCAGTTCGACCGGCGCTACCGAATATATTTTGCACAAGGAAGATTTCGACCGGCAAAGGCGAAAAATTTTGATTATCGATATTGCGATGCCGCGCGATGTTGCGCCCGAAGCGGCAGAAAATTCGTTTGTTACGCTCAAAAACATCGACGATTTGAATGTAATCGTTGACCGCAATCACGCCAAAAGATTGACCGAATTGCCGCAGGTAAAAAAACTTATTTATCAAGAAATGGGCGATTTTCTGGTCTGGTATTATTCGCTTCCGCTGCTCCCGAAGGCTTGCAGGGCGGGCGAGAAGCCTGATTTGCAAACGGTCGAAGAAATAAAGCGCATCAAGCAATTTTTAAGCGGCAACGCTTCGCACTTTCATAAAATGGCGCGGGCGGCAGACGCAGAATCCGAATTGAGCGAACATTTGAGCTTAGTTAATCGGCTTCTTTCGATGAAGGAAACCTCTTTTCGCGGAGAATTAAGCATTGAAGGATAAAATAATTCTCGGCACGCGCGGCAGTCGTCTGGCACTGTGGCAGGCAAATTTTGTCGCCGACCTATTGAAATCTTTTCACACGGCGCTTGAAGTCGAAGTAAAAATTATCGAAACAACAGGCGACGTAATGCTCGAAACGGCGCTCTCGAAAATCGGCGACAAAGGTTTGTTCACGCGCCAAATCGAGGAACAATTGCTCGCAGGCAGCATTGATGCGGCAATTCACAGCTTAAAAGACTTGCCGACCACATTGCCCGCAAACTTGAAAATCGGCGCGGTCACAGCACGCGAAACGCCGAACGATGCGCTGATTGCCAAAAAATACTCTTCAATTGATGATTTACCGCAAGGCGCAAAAGTTGCGACAGGCAGTCTGCGCCGTCGCAGCCAACTATTGAATTACCGGCGCGATTTGCAGACGTTTGAAATTCGCGGAAACGTGCCGACGCGTATCAAAAAATTTGAAGAATCCGATTTGGATGCGATGATTTTAGCCTTTGCCGGCGTTCATCGTCTCAAACTCGACGCTCATATTAAGCAGATTATTCCGACGGAAATTATGCTTCCGGCGGTCGCGCAAGGCGTTGTCGGAATTGAGATAAGAGAAACAGACGCGGAAACTGAAAAACTGCTTGCGCCGATAAATAATGGGGAAAGCTGGGATTGCATTTCCGCCGAAAGAAGTTTTCTGCACGCGCTCGAAGGCGGCTGCCAAGTTCCGATTGGCGGTTTTGCGACTTTAGAAAACGACCTGATTCATCTGTCGGGTTTTACGGGAAGTCTTGACGGCGAAATTGCTTTGCGCGAATCGGTCAAAGGAAATCGTGCTGATGCCGTAAATTTAGGACGCGAGCTTGGTAAAAGAATGATTGAAAAAGGCGCAAATCGTCTTCTAGAATTTACGAGAAACATCGTGCAAAAAACGCCGGAAACAGTTATTTGAAAAATGCCGACCGAAATTTTAGTAATTCGCGGAAAAGACCGTTTTAGTTCAATTTTGATTGAGCAAGGTTTTTTATTGATAAATTTACCATTGATTAAAACCGAACCGCTTGAGGATTTGTCGGAACTCGAAGGTTATCTGGCGCAAATCGAAACTTTTGATGGGATTTTTATTACCAGCGCGAGAGCGGCGGAAATAGTTTTGGCGAAATTAAGCGAAATGCAGAAAACTTTTCGCGGAAAGTTTTTCGTGCTGGGGAAAAAAAGCGTGGATTTGCTGCAAAAATCAGGTTACAAAACTTTTTTCAGCGAAGATGCGACAACTGCCAAAGAACTTTTGCAGTCGATACCGGAGAAAGAATTAAAAAATAAAAAGTTACTTTTTCCGCGCGGCAATCGCAGCTTGCGAACGATTCCAGAAACGCTCGAAAATTTTGCCGCAGTCGTCGAAACCATCGTTTATCAAACAACCGAAACCGAAACGAGCGATGAAAAGTTTAATGAAATTAAAGTAAAATTCGAGCGCGGGAAAATAGCCGCCGTTTGTTTTTTCAGTCCGTCGGGCGCGGAGGCATTTTTAGAAAAATTTGAAAACTTTTCGCAAAAGAAAATTAAAATTGCCGTTATCGGAAAAACAACGGCGCATTTTGTCGAAGCCGAGAATTTGCGCGTTGATTTTATTGCGGAAAAACCGAAGGCAGACGATTTCGCGCTCGATTTGGCGAAGTATTTAAGGAAGGAAATTTGAACCAAGATTTTTTATTTTTAAGAGCGTGTCGGCGTGAGCCGACGCCGCGAACGCCCGTTTGGATTATGCGCCAAGCCGGACGTTATCTGCCGGAATATCGCGCGATTCGTGAAAAGACGGATTTTTTGACGCTTTGCAAAACGCCGGAATTGGCGAGCGAAGTTACCGTCCAGCCAATAGATATTATTGGCGTCGACGCGGCGATTTTGTTTTCCGATATTCTGGTGATTCCCGAAGCGATGGGAATGAAACTTGAAATCATCGAAACGCGCGGACCCGTTTTTGACAATCCTTTGCGAAGCGTGGCTGACATTGAACGGCTTGAAACCGACAGTTTGAATGAAAGATTGGATTACGTTTTTCAAGCGATAAAATTAACGAAAGAAAAATTAAACAACCGCGTTCCGCTCATCGGTTTTTCGGGCGCGCCTTGGACTTTGGCAACTTATATGGTCGAAGGCAAAGGCTCGAAAAATTTTGAAATTATTAAAAGTTTAACTTACCGCGAACCCGAAACAGCGCACAAACTTCTTCAGAAACTTGCCGATGCCGTTGTCGAATATCTCAACGCGAAAATCCGCGCCGGTTGCGACGCGGTGCAGATTTTTGACACTTGGGCGGGGAATTTGTCGCCGTCGGATTTTGAGGAATTTTCGTTTCGATATTTGAAATATATTTGTGAAAGACTAGAAACAAATGGCGCGCCTGTGATTGTTTTTGCGAAAGGAATAAATAATTTGCAAACTCTGGCGGATTTGAAATGCGACGTTTTGGGCGTTGATTGGACGAAAGACATCGGCGAAGTGAAAAGACAAATCGGCGACCGCAAGGCATTGCAGGGAAATCTCGACCCGTGCGTTTTGTTTGCGCCGAAAGAAAAAATACGCATGGAAACGGAGAAGATTTTGCAAAGATTTGGAAATGACGCCGGGCATATTTTTAATCTCGGACACGGGATTTTGCCGAAAACGCCGGTTGAAAATGCCAAGTATTTGGTTGACTGCGTTAAAGAGTTGAGCATCAAACAACAAAGGCTCGGGCAAAGTTAAACTAACAAATTGCGGCTAAACTTATTTTGAGCTTTATAGAAAATGAACAGTTTTAGCGAAATAGACCTTGAAATCTTAAAGAAATACAACCAGCCCGGACCGCGTTACACTTCGTATCCGACCGCGCCGCTTTTTTCCGCAGATTTTACCGCCGCCGACTTCACGCGGGAAATAATTGAAACGAATGCCGGAAGTGAGGCTGATTTGTCGCTTTATTTCCACTTTCCGTTTTGCGAATCGCTCTGTTACTTTTGCGGCTGCAATATGATGGTTTCGCGCGACCGCACATTGATTAGCGAATACAACGAGCGTTTGAAAAGAGAAATCGAAACGCTCGCGCCGTTAATTTCTAAAAAACGCAAAGTTTCGCAAATGCATTGGGGCGGCGGCACGCCTTCGTATCTGATGCCGGATGAGATCCGATATGTCAGCGCATTTATCAAAAGCAAATTTAGGTTTGCCGACGATATGGAAGCAAGCGTCGAAATTGACCCGCGCGGTTTGACCTTTGAACACTTGAAAGCATTTCGTGAGTGCGGTTTTAATCGGACAAGTCTCGGCGTTCAGGATTTTAACCCGAAAGTTCAAGAAACGATAAACCGCGTTCAGCCGGAAAGCATTACGCGGCAGACAATCGAATGGGCGCGCGCGCTTGGTTTCCGAAGCATAAATTTAGATTTGATTTACGGCTTGCCGTTTCAAACGCTTGAAACTTTTAAGGAAACCGTCGAAAAAGTCATAGACATTTCGCCCGACCGAATTGCCGTTTTCAATTACGCGCACGTTCCTTGGCTGAAAAAACACCAGAACATTTTTAAGTTAGAGACAATGCCGTCGCCTGACGAACGTCTGGTAATTTTGAAACAGACGATTGAACAGCTTGTTCAGAACGGTTATGAATACATCGGCTTAGACCATTTCGCAAAACCGACCGACGAGCTTGCCATCGCGCAGAAAACCAACACGCTGTATCGCAATTTTCAAGGTTATTCGACCCGCGCCGGAACGGACGTTTATGCGTTCGGCGTGTCGGCAATCAGCCAGTTTCAAAATATATATGCGCAGAACTTAAAGAATATAAAAGATTATTATGAGCGCGTTGAAACAGGTGATGCGGCAACAAACGTCGGCTATCGAATGACTTTTGACGACCATATTCGCAAGGAAACAATTATGCAGATGATGTGTCATTTGCAGATTGACAAGGGCTCGATTGAAAGCAAATTCTGCATTGATTTTGAAAGTTATTTTGCCAAAGATTTACCAAAACTTGATACTTTTATTGCGGATGATTTACTTGAAAACAACAGCGAGCGAATTTTTATTAAAGGCGCGGGCAAATTGATTATTCGCAATGTGGCAATGTGCTTTGACGCGCATCTGGCTGAAATGACCAAAGTAAACAAACCCGTTTTTTCAAAAACAGTTTAAGAATTATGTCAGAAAAAATCGGAGTGGTTCTATTAAATCTCGGCGGACCTGATTCGCTCGAAGCCGTTGAGCCGTTTCTATATAATTTATTTGTTGACCCGGATATTATAAATTTTCCCGGCAGCTTTCTGTTCCGCGAATGGCTGGCAAAGTTGATTTCGTCGAAACGTCATCCGAAAATTCAAGAACAATACAAACAAATCGGCGGCAAATCGCCGCTCAAAGATTTCACGCTCGGACAAGCCAAACTTTTAGAAGAAAAATTAAATGAAAAGATTAACGCCAAAGTTTATGCAGCAATGCGCTACTGGCATCCGTTTACCGAAGAAGTTTTAGACGAACTCGAAAAAGAACAAATAACAAAAGTCATTCTGCTGCCGCTTTACCCGCAATATTCAAAAGCGACGACCGAATCGAGCGTTAAGGAATGGAAAAAACAAATCGCGTTGCGTTCAGATAAGCCGAAAATCCAGTGGTCGTTGATTGAATCTTATTACGATTTTCCGCCGTATATCGACGCTTTTGTCGAGCGCATCAATCAGGGCTTACAGAAATTTTCAGCCGACGAGCAATTAGACGTTCACATACTTTTTTCGGCGCACGGAACGCCGATGAAACTTGTTCGCGAAGGCGACCCGTATTCCGGTCATATCTGCGAAACGGTAACGGCGGTGATGAATCAGGGCGGTTTTAAGCAAAAACATCACCTGTGTTTTCAATCGAAGGTCGGACCGCAAAAATGGCTGACGCCTTCGACGCCGACGACGATTGAAGATTTGGCAAAAAAAGGCGTCAAAAAAATGCTCGTCGTGCCGATTGCCTTTGCCTCCGACCATCTCGAAACGCTGTTTGAAGTCGGCATCGAATTCAAACATCTCGCTAATGAGGCGGGCGTGTCGCGTTTTGAAGTTACCGAAGGCTTGAATTATTCGGAGAAATTTATTGACGCGCTGGCGCAGTTGGTTTTCAGCAAAGCGGAAAGTTTTGAAGTGAAAGGAGCGTTGGCGAGCAATTGAGATTTCGCAGTGTTTTGCTTTTGACAAAATACTTTTGTATTTGTTCGCAGAACTTTCAAATATAATTCTTTTAGTTTCAGCAACTAAATCCTTTTCCTCCGCAACTATAAAAGTGATATAGCAGCAATTTTTACAATTTAGCAGGGGAGAAACAGTATGAACTCTAAATGCACAGTTTTAATAGCAATAGTTATCGCGTGCCTGTTGCCTGTAAAGTTTTTTGCACAAGAATCGCCGCAAAGGAAACAGTATATGGAATCTGTTATCGAGCATAAAAAATCCGGTTCGGCGATTATTAAGGTAAATGACCCGCGACCGCTCTATCAAGCTATTTCTGCTCTTAATGAGGAATACGGTTGGGTAGTAGATTATGAAGATCCGCCCTATGCTTTTGAATCGGAGTTGATTGATGTTACTGACCCGAAATGGCGTACAAGCCATCCAAACGCTACAGGTCTAAAGATTCCGGCAGGCGGCGCATTTCAGTTTGAGTATGAGGAAAGTGCGGCACTTGCAACATCTGCGGGAAAAGAAGAAATTTTGCGGAAAATCGTTTCCGAATACAACCGAAGCGGAAATCCGGGAAGGTTTGTTGTCCGTTCGGAGGAAGGCGGACGCTTTTCAGTTGTCGGGACGACTGTTAGAGATGAGAATGCTGATGACAAAGAAGTTTCTCCAATTTTAGATACATTGATTTCTATTCCAACCGCGCAACGCAGCGCAGAAGAGACAATTAAATTGATTCGCACAAATTTATCCGCCAAGAGCGGAATAAATGTAAGCGATGTTGGTTTAGTGGATAATCTTCTAATTCAATCAAAAGTTATTGTCGGCGGCGAGAATGTTCCTGCGAGAATTCTTTTATTACAAACACTTAATGCAACAAACCGCACAATGATTTGGAGTTTACTGTTTGATGCGAACCTTAATACTTTCTACGCCTTAAATACTAAAATTGCCGCACGGTATGTGCGTGGTAAAGACGGAACAAGACGCATAATACCAATTGATTCACAGCCAATTATTATCGGTCTATCAAATCAGAAGGGGCGATGCCCATAAACCAAGACGCTATCTAAGATTCAATAATGAAAAAAGTTTGCGTCATCGGCGGCGGGATTTCGGGGCTTTGCGTCGCTTACCGGCTCAAGAAAAAAGGCGTTGACGTTTTGCTGGTGGAACGAAACGCGGCGTGCGGCGGGAATATTGAAACCGAACGGGACGGCGATTTTTTGATTGAATGGGGACCGAACAGCGTTTTGCGCTCGCCGCATCTGCTCGCGCTGGTCAAGGAAATCGGGCTTTTGGATGAAATCGCAAACGCTAACGCGACTTCAAAAAAAAGATACGTCGTGCGCGACGGGAAACTTTGCGCGTTGCCTTTGAGCGTTGCCGGATTGATTCGCACGAAGTTTTTTTCGGGCGCGACTAAATTCAAAATTTTCCGAGAGCCGTTCGTCGCGTCCCAATCAAAAGAAAATGAAAGTGTTTCAGATTTTTTCCGCCGACGTTTCGGGCAGGAAATTGTCGATTACGCGCTCGACCCGTTTGTGTCGGGAATCTACGCGGGCAATCCCGAAAAACTGAGTTTGAAATACGCCTTTCCTCGCTTGTTTGAATTGGAAAGCAGGCACGGCGGCGTTTTGCGCGGTTTTTGGAAAACGCGAAACGAAAACAAAATCGCGCCGGAATTTAAGAACATTTCGCGCACGTTGTCGTTCAAAAACGGGATGCGGACGATAATAGAAAAACTGGTGGAGCTTTTGCCGGAAGAAATAAAAACCGGCACGGAAGCATCCGAAATTATTAAAACGGAAAATGGGAAATGGAAAATTAAGACGAATGATGAGGAAATCAATGCTCAATCGTTTGACGCGGTTATCGTTGCCGCGCCTTCATTTGTCGCGGCGAAATTGATTGAAAATCTTGACGCCGAGCTTGCCGGAAAATTAAATAAAATCTATCATCCGCCGCTTGCGGTTGTCGTTTCGGCTTTTAGAAAAGCGGACGTGAAATCTGATTTGGACGGTTTCGGTTTTTTAGTTCCGAAAGTTGAAAACAGACAAATTCTCGGAAGCCTTTGGAGTTCTGTAATTTTTGAAAACCGCGCGCCCGGAGATTTTTATTTGATGACGACTTTTATCGGCGGCGCGAGAGACGCCGAATTATTTAACGAATCAGACGAAAATTTGTTTCGCTTGGTGTTTGATGAATTAGGCGCTTTGCTCGGTTTGAAAAACGAACCTGTTTTTCAGAAAATTCGGCGTTGGGAAAAGGCGATTCCGCAATACAATCTCGGTTATGAAAAGACAGTTGAAGCAATTGAAAAATTCAAACGGGAAAACAAAGGAATTTTCTTTTGCAGCAATTTTTATCGTGGCGTGTCGGTCGGCGATTGCGTCAAAAACAGCTTGACGGCGGGCGACGAAGTTTTTGAATTTTTAGAAAACGGTCTGGAAACTCCGATTGAAGCAAAAACGCAAGCCTAAATTCTAAATTCTGCATTTTTAACGCTAAATTTTTCGGCGGTAAAAAATATGATTTTTCGGAAGATAATTTAGAATGTAAAATTTAGAATTTAGAATTTTTCCGCCTCTTTTTGTCGGCTTCTCTTTATATTTTATGAATAAATATCTTTCTCCGTCATTTCCGACAACGCGGTTACGGCGACTTCGTAAAAATGCTGCCTTGCGCGATATGTTTCGGGAAACTTCGCTCTCGAAAAGCGATTTTATTTTTCCGCTGTTCGTCGTCGAAGGAAACAACATTAAAAAAGAAATCGGTTCGATGCCGAATATCTTTCAAATGTCGGTTGACGCTGTGGTTAAAGAATGCGAAGAATTATTAAACTCTGGAATTCACGCCGTAATTCTTTTCGGCGTCCCGGAACATAAGGACGAAACGGGCAGCGGCGCATACGACGAAAATGGAATCATTCAAAAGACGATTCGGGAAATCAAAAAAAGTTTTCCCGAAATGCTGGTTATCACCGACGTTTGTTTGTGCGAATACACTTCGCACGGTCATTGCGGCGTGATTGAAAAGGGTGACGTGGCAAACGACGCGACGCTCAAACTGCTTGCCAAAGAAGCGTTGTCGCACGCGCAATGCGGCGCGGACATTATCGCGCCGTCGGATATGATGGACGGACGCATCGGGAAAATTCGTCAAACGCTCGACGAAAACAATTTTAGCCAAATTCCGATTATGGCGTATTCGGCAAAATACGCTTCCGCTTTTTACGGACCTTTCCGCGAAGCCGCCGAAAGCGCGCCGCAGTTTGGCGACCGCAAATCTTATCAAATGGATGCGGGAAATTCTGACGAAGCAATGCGCGAAATCGCTCAAGACATCTCGGAAGGCGCGGACGTTGTAATGGTCAAACCAGCGCTCGCTTATCTCGATATAATTCGCCGCGCAAAGGACGAATTTAATCTGCCGATTGCCGCGTATAACGTCAGCGGCGAGTATGCGATGATAAAAGCGGCGGGCGCAAACGGCTGGATTGACGAAGAACGCGCGATGCTAGAAATGCTTCTTTCAATCAAACGCGCGGGCGCGGATGTGATTATTACTTATTTTGCGAAAGACGCGGCGAAACTTATTTAACTCATAAAAATGAAAACCATAAACAGCGAAAAATTATTTGCAGAAGCGCAAAAACATCTGCCCGGCGGCGTTAATTCGCCCGTTCGCGCTTTCAAATCGGTCGGGCGCAATCCGCTTTATATCAAAAAGGCGAAAGGCGCGAAGATGACCGACGTTGACGGCAATAAATTTATTGATTATATCGGCTCTTGGGGTCCGATGATTTTGGGACACGCTCGCAAAGAGGTTATCAATGCGATAAAGAAAACGGCAAACGACGGGACGAGTTTCGGCGCAAATAACGAGCAGGAAATTCGGCTCGCGCAAATGATAAAAAAATTCGTGCCGTCTGTTGAAATTATCCGAATGGTCAATTCCGGCACGGAAGCGACGATGAGCGCGATGCGTTTGGCACGGGCTTTTACCGGACGAAATAAAATTATTAAATTTGAAGGCTGTTATCACGGACACAGTGACGCTTTTTTGATAAAGGCGGGTTCGGGTGTAGCGACACTTGGCTTACCAGACAGTCCGGGCGTTACGAAAGCGACGGCGAAAGATACTTTAACTGCAATTTATAACGACATCGAATCGGTTTATAAATTGGTTGAAAAAAACAAAGATGAAGTCGCGGCGATTTTTATCGAGCCGGTCGCGGGAAATATGGGTTTGGTCAAATCCGACAATGATTTTCTAAAAAAATTACGCGAGCTTTGCACGATTGAAAATATTCTTTTGATTTTTGACGAAGTAATGACGGGCTTTCGCTTGAGTCGCGGCGGCGCGCAGGAAATTTATAATATAAAATCGGATTTGACGACGTTCGGAAAAATCATCGGCGGCGGACTTCCGGTCGGCGCATACGGCGGGCGGCGCGAGATTATGGAAATGATTGCGCCGCAGGGAAGTGTTTATCAAGCCGGAACTTTGTCGGGAAATCCTCTTGCGATGACGGCAGGTTTAGAAACTTTGAAAATCATCGACGCGGACAAAAATTTTTACAAAAACCTGAACTCTAATTGCGAATATCTTTACGAAGGCTTGCTAGAAGCAAACAAAAAATTATCAAAAAATTTCACCTTCAATCGTTGCGGTTCTATGTTCACTATGTTTTTTACAGATGAAAAGGTAAACGATTTTGCTTCAGCGAAAACTTCCGACACAAAATTATTCGCGCGTTATTTCAATCTAATGCTGGAAAAAGGCGTTTATCTGCCGCCTTCGCAGTTTGAAGCGTGTTTTGTGTCCATAGCGCACAGCAAATCCGATTTTGACAAAACAATCAAAGCGCACTATTTCGCCCTAAAACAAATTCAGACAGCTTAATTTTTTATAAAAATTGTTATTTACTCTAAGTTTATTGTTCCTCAAAGCCAATATACAACAAGCGAACCTCGCAGCAGACGGTTTGAAATCTTGCCCGCCGTAAAGTAGATAAAATCGCTTTAAAATTCTTTTTCGACGCTCGCCAATGAATGCTACATTACATAGGGACAATCCCTAACAAATTTCTTCCATCTTCCCGATATTAAAAATTTTTCTCAGGTGAGATTATAAAAAGACTTCAGTCATTTAGAATTTTCTTTCTACGAATTGAAATCCGGTTCGCGGGCTTCAATCTTAGTGGTTGAATAACTCGAATGGATATTCGAGCAGGGGAAGCGGGGCGGGTTTTTATAATCCGCCCTTTATTTAACCTTTGCTTTTTGCCCTTTAGAAAAACAGCAAAATTTACTATTTGATTAGTGTTTGAATTTAAATTTTATGAACGAATCACACTCCCAAGAAACGTTTTATAAACAGGCGGAGTCTGCAAATATGTTTGTTAATACGGCAAATTATTCCGAACCTCTTGTCTTGATTGTAGAGCCGGACGACGACGCCCGGTTTATGCTCAAAACGCTGCTGGAGATGTGGAATTATCGCATCTTAGAAGCGAGAAACGTCGAAGAATCCATTCGTCTTGCAATGGAAAATTGCCCCAACCTTATTTTGTTAGATACAACGCTTCAATATACGGATACTCTCGCTTCGCTCCGTCGATTGCGCCGAATCACCGAATACGGCGCAGTGCCGATAATATTTCTTTCCGGTCACGCTCAACCGACTTTGTGCGAGCTTGTTCTTGCTCTCGGCGCTAATGATTTATTGGTCAAACCAGTCGATTACGACCATTTGAGAAAAACTTTGCGCCGTCAAAGCAAAAAGAACAAAAAACGTTTGGGAGAAATTTTTGGAGGCATTAATCAATGACGTATTTTTCTAATAATTGGCAAGACGCCGGTTATTCAATCGGCAGCGAGCGGTCGTTTGATTCAAAATACTCGCATAAACCCGCAACGTCGGTTGAATTTTTTCCGATTAAGAAAAGTGTCGGCAATATAATTCTCGGCGCTTTGAGCGGAGAAGATTTTCTGCGAATTGCTCGTGCTTCAAACAGAATTTCGCTCGCCGAAGGTGAAAGTCTTTATCAACCCGGCGATAAAATTGATTATATTTATTTTCCCGAAACGGCGGTTGCCTCTCAATTCTGCATCCTTGAAGACGGCAGAACGGTAGAGATAGCAACGATTGGTAAGGAAGGAATAACCGGACAAAGGGCGATTTTTGGCTCGCAAACAGCAGTTTACTGGACGCAAGTTTCCATCGCAGGCAAAGCGTTGAAAATAAGTTCGGAAATCGTCAGACGAGAATTCAGTCGCTGCGAAACGCTGCAAATGCTTCTTCTTAATTATTTGAATCAATACACGATGCAAATTTCCAACCGCGTAATTTGCAACAATTATCATCTGCTTGAAAAGCGTTTTTGCAGTTGGCTGTTGATGCTTTGCGACCGCCACGGAAGCGATACATTGACGTTGACGCACAGCCAAATTGCCGGTTATCTGGGCGTTCACCGACCGAGCTTTACGCACGTTGCCAAAAAGCTGCGTGAAAAGAAAATTATTGATTATTGTCGCGGCAATCTGTCTATTCTTAAACGTTCAGAACTGCTCCGACACGCCTGCGAATGTTATACGAGTATTGGGTGAAAAAGGTGACAGGTATCAGGTTTTAGGTGTTAAGTTTAAAACCTTTCTAACATCTATCACCTATTTTTAGCTAAATATTTTCAGCTTCGCAAAAGAAATCAGCTACCGCTCACGCCGGTCGCTGTTTTTTTTTCTTGAGTTTCGTTGATGAAAGTCAGCCACGGCGCATTATTAGGTGCGGGACGCTTGCCGCGAATGACGGCAAAGTATTCTTCTTGCAATTTTTTGGTGATTTCGCCCCGTTTGCCCTCGCCGATTGTAATTTTATCAACCGAACGAATCGGCGTAACTTCTGCCGCCGTCCCGGTAAAGAAGAGTTCATCAGCCAAATACAAAGCGGCTCGCTGAACGGTTGTTTCCTGAACTTCGATTCCAATCTCGCGCGCAATTTGAATAATCGTATCGCGCGTGATTCCCGGCAAAATAGAAGCGCCCAAAGGCGGCGTGATAAGTTTTCCGTTATTGACGAGAAATAGATTCTCTCCCGAACCTTCCGAAACGTAGCCTCTGTCATCGAGCGCAATTCCTTCGCTGAATCCGTTTAAGATAGCTTCCATTTTGATAAGCTGCGAATTCATATAATTCGCGCCCGCTTTTGCCATCGCAGGCATCGAATTTGAAGTAATACGCGACCAACTGGAAACGCAAACGTCAACACCCGATTCAATCGCTTCCTCGCCGAGATATTTGCCCCAATCCCAACTTGCAATATAACAATCAACCGGATTTGGAAAAGGGTTGACGCCGAAGGCGGGTTTTTCTTCGTTCAAGCCGCGAAAAATTACGGGGCGAATATAACTCTCGTCCAAATCGCTTTGACGCAGCAAGCCGACGGTAGCCTGACAAAGTTCGTCGCGTTTGTATTTAACGTCCATCCGGTAAATTTTCGCCGAATTCAAAAGACGCTGCATATGTTCAGTTAAGCGGAAGACAGCCGAACCGCGGTCGGTCGAATAAGCGCGAATGCCTTCAAAAACGCTCGAACCATAATGAATCGCGTGCGTCATCACGTGAACGCGCGCGTCTTTCCAATCGATATATTCACCGTTTCGCCAAATTTTCGGCGCAATCCGCATCGTATTGACATCTTTTGTCGACATTATTTATAAAACTCCCTGTTGGCTGTAAAATAAAAACCCGCTTATGAAAGAAACTGCTAAAGAATCTGAAATTCTGAAAAATATTTATTCTAAAATTTAAATACTAAATAAGCATAGTATAACGAAAAGGCTTACGCAAATAATAAAAATAAGCAATGAACAAAGAAATTAAAGTCTTTCCATATTCATTGCTTATTTCGGTTAAATCAGGTTCTTACAAAATCCTGAATCGCGGAGCCGTATCATCCAGACGGCTCTGAAATGTTTGTCCGCCGCCAGTGACGGTGATGATTATCGGCTGGTCGCCCGCTCCATTCAAAGTAGATGGGAGCGCGAAATCAATCGAATAAACGCCCGGCTCGCGTAAGACCGCATCTCCTAAAATCGAGCCGCTCGCAATATCGACG
>JALYZF010000064.1 GCA_030948995.1 Acidobacteriota bacterium | reverse complement strand
TTATTGTTCATACCGGACAGCATTACGACGCGGCGATGTCAGACTCTTTTTTCAAGGATTTGGGAATTCCCGCGCCGGACTTTTATCTCGAAGTCGGTTCCGCGTCGCACGCCGTTCAAACCGCTCGCATTATGACGGCATTCGAGCCGGTCGTTCTTGAGGAAAAACCCGATTGGGTTTTAGTTGTCGGCGATGTAAACTCTACAATTGCCTGTGCGCTCGTGTGCGCCAAACTTAATATCAAAGTGGCGCACGTCGAAGCCGGACTCCGCAGCCGCGACCGCACGATGCCGGAAGAAATCAATCGCGTTTTAACCGATTCGATTTCTGATTTGTTGCTCACCACATCGCAGGACGCGGACGAGAATCTGCGAGTTGAGGGAATAACCGAAGATAAAATAAAATTTGTCGGCAACGTAATGATTGATTCGCTTTTTCACAGCTTGAAATTAGCGGAAAGTTCCACTGTTCGTGAAGATTTGAATTTGACGGGAAAAGATTATGCCGTTTTAACTTTGCATCGTCCGTCAAATGTGGACAACGAGGAAACTTTAAACGGGCTGCTTGAGGCGCTCATTTCAATCTCGAAAGAAATTCCGATTATCTTTCCCGTTCACCCGCGCACAAAGGCGAACATCGAGTATTTCGGTTTCCCAGATGCGATAGACCATTCGCAAATAAAAACGATTGCCCCGCTCGGTTATCTTGATTTTATGCGTCTTTACAGCGGCGCGCGCCTTGTTCTGACCGATTCCGGCGGTCTTCAGGAAGAAACGACCGCGCTTTCGATACCGTGCCTGACGCTGCGCGAAAATACCGAGCGCCCGATTACAATTTCAATGGGAACAAACATTCTGGTCGGCACAAATCCAGAAAAAATAAAGAATGCCGCGTTTAAAGTTTTAAGCCAAAAAACTTCGGCAACTGACAAAAAAATTCCGCCGCTCTGGGATGGTCAAGCGGCGGAACGAATTTGCGATGCGTTAGTAAATTATCGAGCGGTAAATTAAATTCAACAATTAAGTTTTATACAAAATCCGCCCCGAAACTTTTACAAAAATCTCAGCCCTTTTTCAGCTTTTCCAATCTTTCCGCCGCCGCTTCGAGCGTTTCATCTTTTTTGCAAAAACAAAAGCGAACCTGTTTTGCCCCCAAAGATTTGTCGTGATAAAAGGAAGAACCCGGAACGACCGCAACGCCGATTTCTCGAATCAGATATTTTGTAAATTCGATGTCGTCGCGGAATCCGAAATCGGAAATGTCGCACATCACGTAATACGCGCCTTCGGGCGCATCGCATTTGAAACCCGCCGTTTGCAAAATTGGAATTAAAAAGTCGCGCTTGCGCTCGTATTCTTTTTGCAGTTCGATGTAATAACTTTCGGGCAAGCTCAAAGCATATGCGCCTGCTGCTTGTAACGGATGCGCCGCGCCGACGGTTAAAAAATCGTGAACCTTGCGAATCGCGCCCGTAATATCGGGCGGCGCAATGCAGTAACCGACGCGCCAGCCCGTTACCGAATAAGTTTTCGACAGCGAATTTACAACAATTGTTCGCTCGCGCATTCCGTCAATCTGCGCCATCGAAATGTGTGGATTTACGCCGTAAATAATGTGTTCGTAAATCTCGTCGGTAAAGCAGAGCGCGTCAAACTCTTTGCACAACTCGGCAATAAATTCCATTTCCGCGCGCGTGAAAACTTTGCCAGTCGGGTTGTTCGGATTGCAGATAATTATAGCTTTCGTTTTTTCGTTGAAAGCATTTCTCAATTCGTCGCGCTCAAAACTCCAACCGTCGCCCGCCGGTCGCAACGGAACATGGCGTGGCTTTGCATCGGATAAAATCGCGGCCGGCGCGTAGTTTTCATAAAACGGCTCGAACACGACGACTTCCTCGCCCGCGTCAACCGTCGCCATCATCCCGGCAATCATTCCTTCGGTCGAGCCGCACGTTACGGTAATTTCCGTTTCCGCGTCAATGTCCAAACCCAAAAACCATTTCGTTTTCTTAACAATCGCGTCGCGGAAATCCTTCGTTCCCCAAGTTATCGCATACTGATTTTTATCTTCCGCAATTGCTTTTTGCGCCGCCCGCTTTATATCTTCGGGCGCGGCAAAATCAGGAAAACCCTGCCCAAGATTGACCGCGCCGTATTTAACAGCCTCGCGCGTCATCTCGCGGATAACCGATTCGCTAAAACTCGCGGCTTTTTTGGAGATTCGATTTTTCGTCATTTTTACCTTCATAAATTTGGTTAATTTTATTTATAAATATTGCGTATCGCTTATTTTAATCAATGCTTATTTGCAATGCTAGTTTTATAAACATTTTCCGCTAAACAAAAAAAGCGCAGAAGCGTTTGAGCCTTCCGCGCTATCCAGTTTTTTCAGGGTAGTAGAAAAATTTAATTCTTTGCAAAAAATCTGAAAGTAACGCCAAAATTGAAAGTTGTGCCGAAACCGGGTGTGATGTGGAAGCGCGACGGATAAATGTCCGTTCCGTTTTCGTCAACGCCAATGGGCGTATCTGTCCGAAGACGCGATTCGTGATACTGCTGCGTTTCGTTGTAGGTTTTGTTCAAAACATTATCAATCGAGAAATTGGCGTCCATCCATTTTGTAACGTGTTTGGAAACGCTGAAATCGACGACATCGTGACCTGATGCGCGGATTGTCGGGTCTGCGCCGTCAACTCGATAACTCGAAATCTTGCGGTAAGTCAGCCAAGAGTTGAAGCCTTTCATCTCGGTTAAAACAAAGCTTCCGTTGGCGACCGTGTGCGGCGCGTTGTCGATGACGATTCTTCGGCGTAGCGGGTTTTCGGTGAATTGTCCGGGATAAAAGGCTTTGAAAACCTGCGTTATGCCGCCGTTGAAGCTCAGTTGTTTTGTAAAGCGCACAAAGGTTTTGAGTTCCATTCCGTATGTGCGCGACGGACCTTTGAATTCCAAACTTCCGTCGTCGGGGATATAAACCTGCTCGTTCGAGCGGTCGATAAAGAAAAAGTTCGGCGCGGCGGAAAAATGCTTCCCGTTATAGGTCGCTCCGGTCTGGTAAAAATCGGTAGTCGAGATTTTCGGAGAATCGGGATTGCGAATGATTCCGCGCGCGTCCTGGCTGGAAATTCCGCGCCCGTAATTGCCATAAAACGAAATCGGAATCTTTTCAAACGGCGACCAGATGGCGGTTAATTTCGGCTGAAACTTCGTCGCGCTTTGTTTGCCGACGAGCGGTCGGTTGATGTCGGTTTGCTCGAACCCGTTTACGTCAAAAGTAAAAGTATCGAACCGCAAACCCATTTCGACGTGAACGTGACCGTTCGCAAAGTCGATTCCGTTTTGCGCGTAACCGGCGTAATTGTTGACTTTGGCATGTGCCTTTGTCAGTGTCACGTCGGGATTGTCGATATTTCTAGGTAAAAACTTGCGGTTGACGTTACCGTTAAATGTCGGCGTCAGACCGACGTTTATTTGGCTGGCGTGGAAGTTTCCGCCGAAAGTTAAAAGCGACTGTCTGCCGAAAAGTTTATACGGCAGCAAATACTGCGAATTAATGCCTTCTTCGAGCCGCGAATCGTGCTGTGCGATTTGGTCGCCGTAAACCGGGTCGAGCAGAAAGAATGTAAAATCCGAAGTTAAATCGAACAGCGAACGTCTCAAAAAACCGTCAACTTTGAAAGTCTGCGCCGATTTAAATTCCTTGCGATAATACGCGCCGATTATTCCCTGCTGATTTTTCCCGCCGTTAAAAGGGTCAACAACGCCGAAGCGGTCAAGTTTTCCGATTTCAACCTGATCAAGAGGAATTTCACCGGACGATGAGAAATTGTTGCGCCCGTAATTTAATTTAAAGCCGACTGATTGGCTGTCGTCTATCTTGTGGGTTACGTTGCTCGTTATATTATCGCGCCTGTAATGCAACGGTTTTAAGAAAGGTCCGTTCGTGTAAGCTCCTTCGTAAGAGATAAACGACTCAACATTTTTTATCTGCGGGCTGTATGCCAGAAACGTGCGGTAACTGTCAAAACTTCCCGCTTGAAAATGCAGTGTTAATTGCTGCGGCAACGATTCCTTCTGGTGAATCTGAATCACGCCCAAGCCGGAAAAATCGCCGAACTGCGCGCTAAAAGGTCCGTTGATAACGGTTACATCCTGAACGAGTTCGGACGACAAACTTTTCAAACTGCCCAGGAAGCCCTGCCCGTGTCCCTGCGTTACCTGATTTTGCTGAAAGTTATCGACAAGAACTTTCAATCCGCCATTGACGCCGCCGTGGTCGAGATTAAAACCAAAACGCCTAATTTCAATACTTTTCCCGCCGCCTTCGTGTTGTCCGGCGCTGATACCGGCGTTGAGCGACTGAATAATTTGGTCATCGCGGGCGACAAAATTCTTGTTTTTAGTAAAAGCCTCGTCATTCCGCTGCTCGATTTCCGGCGTCAGCGGATTGGCTCTGATAGTAACGCTTTCGTTGACCGGCGCGATGATATACGAAATTTTGATTTGCAAACCGACAATCGTGTCGGTCACGCCAAAAATACGCGTTACGCTGCTTAAGTTTTTGCCGAAAAACCTGACTGAAAGCGGCTCGCTCGGAACTTTTACAGAGAAGTTTCCTTCAGCGTCCGTAGCGGTTGTGAGTTTTCCGCTCGTGGTTTGAACTTCAATCGAAACATTCGGCACAAGTTCAAACTGCTGCGTGACAACCGTGCCGGAGAATGTGCGATTAAGATTTTGCGCGAAAGCGGCGGAGTTAAATAAAACTCCAAATAAAAACATTAATTTTATCAAATTTACTAAATGATTTTTGCCGGCTGAAGTCAAAATAAACGATATGTTTCTCATAAATTTAATTTTGCCCTAAGTTTTTCTGAAGCTGATTTTGCTTTTAATTTATAAACTAATATACCACTTGGTAACACGAAAATAAAATTAGTAACACGAATTTATATTTAACTATTCGTAGGTTAAATAAAATTGGATTCTATTTATTGAAATTTATTTTGTGGTAATGACAGAAGAAGGCAAAGTCAAAAATAATTTACCGTGTTTGATGCCTTTCAAACTTAAAAGCGCGTTTGACAGCTTGACGATTTCGGCAACCGCACCGCGTAGAGCGATGACTTCCATACAATCGTCGTGGGAAACGTGCAGGTGCATAACGGACAAAACGAGGTCGTGAAAGCGATGCTGAATTTCGCCCATTTCCTGAACCAGATTGCTGGCGTGATGGTCATAGACGAGCGTCAAACTGCCCAAAACCTGCGCGTCGGATTTGGCTTCGATTTTCTGTCCGACGAGCGCGTCGCGGATAAGGTCGCGCAATGCTTCCGAGCGTGTCGCGTAACCGCGCTCGGCAATTAAGCGGTCGTAATTTTCAAGCAGGTCTTGTTCGATGCTGACGCCGAAACGAATAATGTCGCTCAAATATTTCTCCTTTTATTATTTTTGGTTTATTCATATCCATCCGGGTGTTTTTGATGCCAAGTCCACGCGCTTTCGATGATTTTTTCGATTTCGGGAATTTGCGGATTCCAGCCTAAAACTTCGCGCGCACGTTTTGCGTCGGCGACAAGGCGCGACGGGTCGCCGGCTCGTCTGGGTGCAATTTTAGATTCGATTGTTTTGTCCGTAACTCGCCGTGCCGCTTCGACGACTTCTTCGACCGAATAGCCGCCGCCGTTTCCGAGATTGACAAACAGCGACGCGCCGCCGCTTCGCAAATATTCCAGAGCTAAAATATGCGCTTGGCTCAAATCCGAAACGTGAATGTAATCTCTTATGGCAGTTCCGTCCGGCGTCGGGTAATCGTCGCCAAAAATCGAGATAAATTCGCGTTTGCCTTGCGCCGCCTCTAAAATCAGCGGAATCAAATGCGTTTCCGGCGCGTGATGTTCGCCGTGTTTTTCGGTTGCACCGCAAGCGTTGAAGTATCTCGGCGCGACGAATTTTAGACCGTAAGCCGTGTCGTAATCAACAAGAGCGCGCTCGACCATAAATTTCGACCAGCCGTAAGGACTCGTCGGATGTTGCGGATGTTTTTCGTCAATCGGAACGTATTGCGGCTCGCCGTATGTCGCGCAGGTCGAGGAGAAAATAATTTTTTTGACGTTGTTTTCGATTAAAACGTTGAGCAGATAAAGCGTCTGCACAAAATTATTTTCATAATAAATCTGCGGTTTTTCGACTGATTCGCCGACATACGCGAATGCCGAAAAGTGCATACACGCTTCAATTTTATGCTCGCGCAAAATCTGCGAAACCAAATTCTTGTCGCCGATATTTCCTTCGTAAAACGCGACGGAATCGCCAACCGCTTGCCTGTGTCCGTAAACGAGATTGTCCAAAACGACGACCGTTTCACCTTTTGCCCGTAAATCTTCAACGACAACGCTGCCGATATAGCCCGCGCCGCCGGTAACTAGAATTGCCATAAATTGATTTTAAGATTTTTGCAGACGATTTTCGAGCGGCGACGAATGTTTATTGATTAAATTAGCCGACTCCGTAGTTTTTACGGCAATCGAGGCTTCATTTTCTTCCGCAATTTTAGCTTCCGGCAGTAAATGATTGAACAAATTTCGGATTTTCGCCCGGTCGTTTTCCGCAACCGCTTGGCGGAAATTACTTAGAATATCTTCGACTTCTCGGCTGGCGTAAGTGCCGATTTTGCCGATGAAGATTTTTGGATGGCGCGTCTTCAGTAGATTTTCGCCCGTGATTTCGAGTTCTTCAAAAAGTTTTTCGCCCTGCCTCGTGCCTGTGAAAACGATGTCAATATCTTCGTAAGGCTGCAATCCCGACAGCCGAATCATATCTTCGGCGAGGTCTAAAATCTTCACCGGCTCGCCCATATCGAGAATAAAAATTTCGCCGCCTTGTCCGATTGCGCCCGCTTGCAAAACTAATTGCGAGGCTTCCGGTATAGTCATAAAATATCTGGTCATTGTCGGGTCGGTGACGGTAATCGCTTGCCCGTTTTTGATTTGCTCGCGGAAAATCGGGACGACCGAGCCGGTCGAACCCAAAACGTTGCCGAAGCGAACCGCCATATAATTTGTCGGGTAAACGCCGTTTAGATTTTGCAGAACGATTTCGGCAATGCGTTTGGACGCGCCCATTATAGAAGTCGGATTAACGGCTTTGTCGGTTGAAATTAAAACAAAATCCTTTGTGCCGCACTCGCCGGCAAGCTCGCCGATTAATCTTGTGGCAAAAATATTATTTTTGACGGCTTCGGTCGGATTAATTTCCATTAACGGAACGTGCTTGTGAGCCGCCGCGTGGAAAACGACTTCCGGCTTGTATTCGGAGAAAATCTCGCGCATCCGCGCTGCGTCGCCAATATCGGCAAGAAGCGGAATGAATTTTGTTTCCGCGAAATTTTTTGTTAAATCGCGCTCGATTTGAAAAAGCGCAAACTCGGTTCGCTCGATTAAAACGAGAAGTTTCGGATTAAAATTTGTAATTTGTTTGACCAGCTCCGAGCCGATTGAGCCTCCCGCGCCGGTAACCATTACCGTTTTACCGCTCAAAAAATCGTGCAGATTTTTATCGTCCAGTTCGACGGGTTCGCGCCCTAAAAGGTCTTCGATTTCCACGTCGCGGATACGGTTTATCGAAACTCGTCCGTGTGCGATTTCATTCAGGCTCGGCACAATCTGCGCTTTGACGGGAATCGCGTGGCAGATGTCCAAAATGCGGCGAATGTCTTTACTGTTAGCGTGGTCAATCGCTAAGACAATTTGGTCAACTTTCAACTCGTCGGCAAGGCGCGCCAAATCGTCAGTCGTTCCCAAAACTTTTTTGCCGCCAACGCTGCCGCCTTTTTTATAACGGTCGTCGTCGATAAAGCCTTTGACGTCGAGTTCAGTGTCGGCACGACCGGCAACTTCTTTAATGGTCGCCGCGCCGAGTCGTCCCGCGCCGACAATCAGCGTCGATTTGGGAATTTTGCGCCGCCGTTCAAGCTGAAACGTGCGCTTTTCATTAAACTCGTAAGCGAAACGGCGCAAAACGCGCAAACCAAGAAGTCCGGCAAAAGCGAAAAACGTATCCATCAAAGTAATAGAAAGCGGAACTTGCCAGCGAATAAATTGTTCGGGCGAGAGCAGAAGACGGAATAAAACAAGAATGATGCCGGAGGTAATCGCGGCTTTTAAGAATGCCTTAATGTCTTCGAGGCTAATGTAGCGCCAGATAATTGAATACGCGCCGACGACGAAAAGCGAGGAAAATTGAACTAAAACGACAAAAGGAATTTGATTGAGCGCGTTGTCGAGAAAATATGCGGGAATTTGAAAATCGAAACGAAAAAGATAGGCGAGAAAAAATGCGCCGCACAAAACTGCAACGTCCGCTAAAACTTGAAACGGGCGCAGCAGAAACCAAAAGCGTTCGTCTTTTAGAATTTTCTCCGGCGGATTTGTCATTGTCAGGCGCAGAACAGAATTAATTTGAAATTACTCGGCAAAATCCCTGCTGTCAACTTTCAAAATAATTTACGCGCTTATAACAAAAAGTTCGTTTAATAGAAAAGTTTAGATTTAAACGGGTGCGCAAAATTTATAACAGGCAACCGATTTAACAAAAGGTTGAATCAAAAGCCAAGTTAAGCTATCCTCTGTAAGACAATACATTATAATTTTAGAGGTTTTTTATATGAAAAAGAAAGTTTCGCTCGTTGCCGCTCTGATGCTCGGCTTGTTTCAAATCACTTTTGGACAGGGAACTGTCGTAGGCACAGCGCCCGAACTCAAAGAACATACCGGCTATTTAGTCGGACCCGGCGATGTTATCAAAGGAAATGTTTTGGGCGAGCCGCAATTCGATTTTACGGCGACGATTGACGAAGACGGGAAATTTCAAGTTCCGTTTTTCGATAAATCCGTGATGGCGAAATGCAAAACCGATAAGGAACTGCGCGTTGAGGTTACGAAACTCGTATCGAAATATCTGAAAGACCCGATGGTCAGCGTTTCGATTACCGAGCGCAAAAGCCGTCCGCCGGTAACCATCTACGGCGAGGTTCGTCAAAATCAGCAAGTAGATTTGCGCCGTAAAGCAACTTTGCTTGATATGCTTTCTTTTGCCGGTGGAACAACCGAAGATGCTGGCGGAATGATACAAGTTTTTCGCACGCAACAGCCGATGTGTTCCGAATCAAATGCAACCGACAGCGGTTTTATAGCAGGCGGCGAAAACGGCACGGATGTTCCTTCACGGATGTATAGCCTAAGCAGCGTCAAACAAGGACGCGAAGAATCCAACCCGGAAATTCTTCCAGGCGATATTATTGTCGTGCAAAAAGCCTCGCCGGTTTACATTACCGGCGAAGTTGCCCAAAAAACAGGTCTTCGCTTGCCCGAAGGCGGTTTGTCTTTATCACAGGCGATTGCGATGGTCGGGGGCGTTAATCCTCAAGCTAAAACTAAAGATATAAGCATTTATCGCTTAAAAGCTAACTCCAAAGACAGAGAAATAATCTCAGCCAATTACGCCGCCATCAAAAAAGGCACGCAAAAAGATGTGATGCTCGAACCTTATGATATTGTCGAGGTTGATAAATCAAAGAAAAGCATTCAACAGATAGTTTTTGAAACTTTGACAGGTGTCGGACGGACGGTACTCACTGGTTCTGCCAACTCTGTGGGACCGAGAATTTTTTATTAAAAATTTATTAAAAGCGGGCAGCAACAGCGTGAATAGTAAAATCTATTCACGCTGTTTTTTGTATCAAGAGTAAATTTTCTCGATAATGTCGCGGTATTTCTCATCAATGACGCGGCGCTTTATTTTCAAAGTCGGCGTCAGTTCTCCGCCTTCGACCGTAAATTCATTTTCGAGCAACGCAATTTTTTTCACTCGCTCAAATTGTGAAAGGCTTGCGGTAAATTCGCCAACTTGTCTTTCAAAAAGATTAATAATTTTTGGATGCGAGCAAAATTCGGCAGGCGTTTTAATGTCTAAATTTTTGTGTTTGGCATAGCTGGCAAGCTGCTCGAAATTCGGCACAATCAGCGCGGCGGGAAATTTTCGCTCGTCGCCGACGAGAACAACTTGATTGACAAAACGCGAGCCTTTTATCATTTGCTCAATTACTGACGGCGCGATATATTTTCCGCCCGAAGTTTTGAAAAGTTCTTTTTTGCGGTCGGTGATAAACAGAAAACCGTCGGCGTCGATTCGCCCGATGTCGCCGGTGCGAAACCAGCCGTCGCCCGTGAAAACTTCGCGCGTCGCGTCCTCTTTATTGTAATAGCCGAGCATCACATTTGCGCCCGAAACCTCTATTTCGCCGTCTTCGGCGATGCGAACCGAAACGTTTTCAATCGGTTTTCCGACGCTGCCTAAACGCGACGCCATCGGCGTGTTGGTCGAGACGACGGGCGAAGTTTCAGTCAGTCCGTAGCCCTGCATAATCCGCACGCCCGCGCCGTTGAAAATCAAAGTAATCTCGTCGGAAATCGCCGCGCCGCCTGTAATGCAAAACCTGAGTCTGCCGCCGAAAAACTTTCGGAATTTTGAAAAAACGATATAGTCGGCAATGCTGTGTTTGGCGGCGAGAAGACGCGGAATCGGCTGCCTTTGTTCGACTTTAAGCGCGTAAGTTTTTCCGATTTCAATCGCCCAATCGAAAATTTTTTCTTTTATACGGCTTTTATTCGCGGCTTTCGCTTTTGCACGTGCGTAGGCTTTCTCAAAAATGCGCGGCACGCCGACGAAAATCGTCGGGCGAATTTCCAGCAGATTGTCCGCCGCTTTATCAATCGATTCGGCATAATGCACCGCCATTCCGCCATAGATGTAAGCATACATTCCCGAACGCTCGAAAATATGCGACAAAGGCAAAACCGAGATTGGAACGTCTTTTTCAGAAAAAGAAAAATTCGCGCCGCAACAGTCAACATTGGCGATTATATTCGAGTGCGAAAGCATCACGCCTTTCGGCTCGCCCGTCGTCCCGGAAGTATAAATTAGTGTCGCAACATCGTCCGGCTCGACAGCTTGCAGAAGATTTTTTATCAATTCCGGGTTTTCCGCGTTTAATTGCGCGCCCGCTTTCTCCAATTCTTCGAGCGTAACGGCGTTTTCTGGCAAATCTTTTTCCGCCGCGAAAAAAACGAGTTTTTCCAAAGTTTTGCAGCCGCGCGAAATTTCTTTCAGACGCTCGTAAGTTTCAATGTCTTGCAGAAAAAAAACACGCACACCAGCGTCATTAATAATGTAACAAGCCGCGTTTGCCGCAAGCGTCGTGTAAATCGGAACGTCAACGACGCCCGCAAATTGGCAACCCGCATCGACAAGCGTCCATTCGGGCGAGTTTGCCGCGAGCAAGGCGATTCGGTCGCCACGGCGTACGCCCAGAGAATAAAGTCCGAGCGCGATATTTTCGGCGCGCGCAATCATCTCGTCGGAAGAAATTTTTTTCCACCCGCCGCCCGTTTTGTAATTTAAAGCGTCGGCGCGATTGAATTTCGCCGCGCCTTTCAAGAAAATTTCAGCCAGCGTTTGCGGCGCGTCCGCCGAATACGAAACGCGCTTTACATTGTTTTTAACTTGATGTTCGGTCTGGCTGTCCATTTTTCAAATTTCAAATTCCAAATTTGCATTTCCAATCTGGAATTAGTTCCCCAAAACTCCGCCGAAAAATACCTTTAAAACTTCGTCCGCGACGGGTGCGAGCGGATACGGTTTTTTCGACAAAATCCAGTTTGTTACCATTTCGTCGAGCGCGCCGAAAAGAATTTTCGAGCAAACGGTCGCGTTTAAATCCTTGCGGAAAACGCCGTCGCGCTGTCCGTCTTCAATTGTCTGATGAATGATGCTCAGATATTCGGCAAAACCGGCGGCGGAAAATTCTTCCATAAACTTGGTCGAGCCGCGCAGCTCGACTTGGAAAACAATCGCTAAATCGCGGTCTGCGCCGAGTTTTTCCAGATGCAGTTCGGCAATACGGCGCAAGCGGCGGTCGGCTTCCTTAATTTCGGCAATTTCCCTTTTGCCTTCGGCGATAAATTCTTCCATCGCGCGGTCGAAAATCGAATGCAGAATCTCGTCTTTGCTTTTGAAATAAAGATAAACCGTGCCATCCGCGATTCCGGCTTCGCTCGCAACGTCGGCAACTTTTGAATTAAAATAGCCGCGCCGCGCGAACACTTTTACCGCTGCACGCAAAATTGCTTCGCGTTTATCCGAAACGAGCGCGCGGGCTTGTCCACCTTTATTTAATCGAGACATATTGATTTTAGATTTTAGATTTTGGATTGTTCCTGAAAAAATTGCCCGCTAGTTTCTTAGCTCTACGGAATTTACTTTGCGCGATAACTCTACAAACTATCTTTAATCCGAAATTCAGATGAATGAATCCTCATTCAGTTTTTATAAGGTTAAACCGAAACCGAAAATTAAACAACAAAAATTTTACAAAACAAAAGTTTTCGGCAAAAGAAAAGCGACTTCGGATGAAATCCAAAATCGAAAGTGGCGGAGGCTGAGGGACTCGAACCCCCAAGCGATTACTCGCGGTAGTTTTCAAGACTACTGACTTACCAATTAGCCTAAGCCTCCGCGCGTGGCAGGCGGAAAGTGAAAATATACCGCAAATCAGACGTTTTAACAAATAGCAAGAATATGTTTCGCACTATGTTTGCCTTTCGGATTACAAAAACAAAAAACCTGACGTTCGATATCGAACGTCAGGTTTTTTCCATTCAAGATTTTCTTAAATGTTTAGATTTTCACTGTTTTACTAGTGTTTCATATTTGCGTTCGTATTGGTTTTTTTGTCGCCGTCGGTCATGCTTTTGCCGGTCATTTGATTGGTCATCGAATCGTTCGGCTGAACTTTCAGCATACTTTTAACGTCTTTGACGCCACTGACACCCTTGGCGACCGAAACCGCTTTGTCGGCTTGCACTTTACTGGCAACCGTTCCGGTTAATGTGACGACCGCATTTGAAACGTCAACATTAATAGTTGATTCTCTCAAATCGTTCGTTGCCAGAAGGTCGGCGCGGGTTTTTGTCCAAAGCCAACCGTCTTCCACGCCTTGTCCGATAGTTCTACCGGAAGATTTTGCTTCCTGAGCATATTTGTCTTTATTTTTGTCGTATTCCTCTCTGGTCATCGGGGCGCTGCTATTTGTGTTCATACTCATCGCATTTGTATTAACACCCAAAGCCGAGTTTGAATTAACGACGACGGCGGTGTTCGTGTTTAAATTCGTAGTTTTGACGGTTGCATTAGTGTTACTGGTTGTCGTGCAGCCGATTGAAGCCATTGCGACAACGGCGGCTAAAGAAAGTAATGTAATTTTTTTCATACTGATTCCTCTGTTTCTAATAAATTAAAATAAAGTTAAAAACTTTACAGGCTATCCTAGTATAAGACGCGACGGTTGGCAATCGGAAAAACGGTCGAAAGTCAACCGAAACGGTAAATTTAAATAAAAAAGTCAATTATTTTTCTACGGATTTTCCCTGCCGAAGCAACTTTTAAGTTTTGACGTGCAACCTATTTAACAGATTTCGCGTAAAAAACAAAAGACAATTTCATCAAATTAAAACAAATTGGAGGATTTATGATACGAAAACTATCTGCTTTTATTTTGCTTTCAATTGCAGTTTCTGGCGTCGCCTACGGGCAACAAGCGCCCGCGCCGGTTGAGCGAGGTGTTCAAAGAATGGTTTGGGCAGCGCCCTTCGACGGAAGCTATTTAGGCGTTCAGACAGTGGAGGTAACGAAGGAAAATTTTTCAAAATACGGCTTGCGCGACGTGCGCGGCGTCGCAATAGATAAAGTCGTCAAAGATTCTCCGGCAGCGCAAGCCGGCTTGCAAACGGGCGACGTTATAGTGCGTTTTAACGGCGAAGAAATTACAAGCGTTTTGAAATTGACGCGCTTACTCCGCGAAGTCGCGCCCGACCATCAAGCGAAAATTACCGTTCTCCGAAACGGTGCGGAAAGCGAATTTACCGTAACGCTCGGCAAACGCCGCGCGCCGACATTTGCAGAAGGCGGTTTCAGTCCCGAAAACTTTTCGTTCCCGGAAGTTCCGAATCTTCCGCGCGTGCCGATGACGCCGAACGGAACTTTCTCGCTGCCAATACCACCCGCGAGCGGCGACAACGGTTTCCTTTTCCGCGTTAATGCTAGCCGTCAAATCGGCGTTGACGTTACGCCTCTGACCAAACAACTCGCCGACTTTTTCGGTGTGGCGGGCAGCGATGGCTTGTTGATAAATAACGTTCGGGAAAACTCACCTGCCGCAAAAGCCGGACTCAAAGCGGGCGATATTGTCACGGAAGCCGACGGCAAAGCGATTAAAAGTAAAATGGATTTAATCCGCGCGATAAGCGAGAAAAAAGAAGGCGACGTGACCTTGACCGTAATTCGTGATAAAAATCGTCAAACAATTCGAGTTACGCCCGAATCGGCAAAAGGCGACGCGATGCCATTTCAATACTTCGGCGATCTAAACGGCGAAAATCCTGAGCAACAGTTATTTAAAATGCAAAAACTGCTGCCTCCGCAACCGCCGAACGCGCCTGCGCCGCCGATTCAACAATTGTTTGCACCGCCGATTTTATAAAAATCGTCTGATTTTTAGGCAAAAATAAAAGGTTGGAAAATTTAGCTTTTTCAACCTTTTATTTTATAACTTTTTACTTTCTATCTTTTATTTTTGCGCGTCCTTCTTGACGCTTTCTTTTGCCAATTCGTTTGCCTGCTTGCCGTAATCGCGCGCGACTTCCATTGTTTTCTGAAAATTTTCGTCCCTCTTGGCAAACTCCAGTTTTACATTGGCGCGCTGCTTGTCGTCTTTCGGAGTATAGCCGTCGCGCAAAAAACGCGCCGCTTGCTTATAATTTTCAAAAGCGTCCATTTGTTTGCGAAGGCTTTGCACTTTTAAACCCAAGTATTCGTTAAAATCCGCATTAATGTTCATCTCCTGCGCCTTCTCGATTTTCCCGATGGCGCTTTCGCCCAAAGCCATTCCGTCGTTAATTATATAAACTAAGTCGTCCGCAACTTTTTTCACCTTTTCGCCGTCGTTATCCTTTAACGCCGCTTTCAAATCTTCGCGTTTGTCTTCGTTTTGCTTGTATAGAACTTTGATTTTGTTTAAATCTTCGTTCGCGCCCGCGACAAGCTGCGCTGCTTCCGTCGTTTGGTCGGAAAAATTCAAGATGTCGGAAGTTTCCGTTTGACCGTTTTTTCGGCAGCCGGTTAGAAAAACAAACGCGCACAAAGATAGACAAATTACGAAAATGAAGAAGTCTTTATACTTGCCTTTACTCATAAATTTATTTTAACTAATCAGACGAAAATTCGCATTATTTTTTCTTCGCCAAACAAAACCGTCGAGAACATAATGCGTCAATTGCGGCACGGCAAGCAGCGGAACGAGATACATCTTAAAATCATCTGCGTTCCAGCTTGCGCCGAACAGCCAAGCGCGTTCGTGCCAAACGCCTCTGTCCCAGACGAGTTCTTCCAAATAAGCCAAAGCCCACAGCGTCGCCAGAAAAACGAACCAATTGTGCGAAACACTTTTATAAAATACTGAAGCCGTTTCACGTCTCGATTTAGCATAAAAATAAATCAGCGCAAAATACGGAACGCCGTGAATTACGACGTTTGTAACCGTAAAAGCGTAATCCGAATCGAGCGCGACAATTCCGATATACCAGCAAACGGCGGTCGTCAAAACGATTATATCTTTGCCGATGTTTAGAAAATCTTTTGCGAAATAAAGGTAAATTGATTTGATGAAATAAATTATTAAAGCCAAAACATAGATGGGAAATAAAATTTCTTCGACAATCGTTGGCAAGCTGAAAAAATCGTTTTGCACAAACCAATCAAAATTTCGCGGCAGGCGCGTCATCCAAAAAGCGAGCGGATAAATTGTAGCGAGATAGATTGTTACGGCGTCAATCCAAAATGTTACACGGCTTCGTTCACGCAGTTTCGCGCGATAAAGTGCAACCCAGCCGAATTGCTGGCGGACAAAATGAAAAACCGCGAGATAAGCGAGCGCACGCCAAAACGTCAACGCGCTTTCTGAGTAAAGCGCGACGCCAAGCGCGTAACCAAAAACCGGAACTAAGACATATAACCAAATTCGACGCCGAAATTCTTCCGCGTCGAAATAAACACGAAACGAAGTTGACCAAACATGCGCGACATCAATGAACAAAACGGCGGAAACCCAAGTCCAATCCGGCGATTCTTTGTCGAGCAAACCAACCTGCCAGCCAATTACCAAAAGCAGCAGAGACAAAACTGCGCTGCCCAAAAACACGCTCAAATCAACCGGCGCGCTGAACAACCAATAATTCGGTTTTGTTTGGGAAACGTAATCCAATTTATTTTTCCGTCTAAAAAATTATACGAGAACTCAACCAATTCTAAACTCTAAATTTTGCATTTTACATTTACTCGCAAAAATCAACCGTTGGTTATCGAAAGAAAACTCAGAATTAAAAATGCAAAATTTAGAATTTGCTTCTTCTCGTTTCATCAAATTTACAAAACGCTTCGTCGCAAAATTTTCGCGTTTCTTTGTGGATAATTCTTATTTCTTCACGTAAACAATCTTGCCGCCCAAAATCGTGTAAATCGGCTCGGTCGTCAAAATCTCTTTCGGTTCTATTGTCAACAAATCTTTCGACTGCACGACCAAATCCGCAAGCATTCCGACCTTTATTTCGCCTTTAATATTTTCCGCAAATTCCGCGTAAGCCGACTCGTATGTATGACAACGAATCGCGTCTCGAATCGTCAAGCGTTCCTGCGGCTGCCAGCCGCCGGCGGGCATTCCCGCTTCGTCCTGCCGCGAGACGGCGGCGTAAAGCGTGCGATACGGATTGATTGATTCGACCGGAAAATCCGTCCCGAACGGTATGTGAACATTATAAGATTTCATCAAATGCCACGCATACGCGCCCAAAACGCGATACTCGCCGAGCCGTTCCCCCGCCCAACGCTTATCGGAAATCGCATGCGAAGGCTGCATCGAAGCGATAATGCCGAGTTCTTCAAAACGCTTGAAATCGTTTGGATTGACGACTTGCGCGTGTTCGATTCGATGACGCGGGTCAGGTTCAATATCAACAAAGTCAATTATAGTTCTTGTTTTCTCAAAGGCTTCCTTTGCGGCTTTTGCTTGGTTTTTATAAGTTTCAGTTTGTATTTTATTTTGATTTTTTTTAGCTTCTGCAAAACCGTCCAAAGCCATTCGATTCGCTCTGTCGCCAATCGCGTGAAGCGCAATCTGAAAACCCGCCGCGTCGCGCTCGACAATCATTCGGGTCAATTCTTCGGGCGTGTGGCGCGGAATGCCCGAATTTCCAACGTCGTCCGAATAAGGCGCGAGAAGCGACGCCGTGCGCGAACCCAGAGTTCCGTCAACATAGCCTTTGAGCGCGGTCAATTTCAAACGGTTTTTGTCATCATTAAAAGACGAAAACTCGGCGCGCTGTCTTTTAATTTCATCAATCGAATTTTCAAAATCCTGCCATTCGGCGACGCGCACGGTTAATTTATCGGCGCGCAGAAATTCGCGGTAAAGTTTCGTCGTCTCGTAACCGGAATTATCTTGAACCGAAGTAATACCGTATTTCCGCGCAATGTCGAGCGCAAGCTCAAGACCTTTAATTTCCTGCTCTTTAGTCGGCGGCGGAATAAGGCTCGCAACCAAATTCTGCGAAGTTTCCTTCAAAATTCCCGTCGCTTCGCCCGATGCGTCGCGCTCGATTTCGCCGCCTTCGGGATTTTTCGTGTCTTTGGTAATTCCCGCTAACTTCAGCGCGGCGGAATTTACCCAACCAACGTGACCGTCAACGCGCACTAAAAACACAGGATTGTTCGGCGCGATTTTATCCAAATCATTTTTAGTCGGAAAATTCTGTTTCCAAATCGTATGGTCCCAGCCGCGACCGATTATCCATTCGCCTGCTTTTACGGTTTTTACTTTTTCGGCGATTATGTTTTGCGCTTCGGCAAGTGATTTCGTGTCCGTCAAAACCACGTTAAGCAAAGACAACGCGCCGCGCAGAAAATGAACGTGCGCGTCGTTAAATCCGGGCGTAACAAGTTTTCCCTGCAAATCGATTTCTTTTGCGGCTTGATATTTCGCTTTCAAATCGTTTGTCGTTCCGACCGCGACGATTTTCTCGCCGTCAACAGCGACGGCTTCGGCAGTCGTAAATTGCGCGTCCGCCGTGAAAACTTTGCCGTTAAATAAAAGCAGAGAAATTTTCTGTTTCGTTTGTCCGAAGGCGAAAGCTGGAAAAACCAGTATTAGAACGAGTAAGTTTATAAATAGTTTTTTTTGCATTTGAGTTATTTTGTTTATTTTAATCGTTTGAAATACTTACGCTCTCGCGCATAATTGCCGTTCTTTTTTCGTCTTTTGATGAGTCCGCGATCTCGACGCGCAGTTTACGTCGCTTATCGTCGCTTTTTTGGTTGGTCGAAACGTATTCGATACGATATTGTGCTCGCAGTTCGGATAAAATGGATGTCGCGGCTTCGACGATTTCCTTCTGATTTTTCTTTGAAGATTTGGGGAAATACGCCACACCGTTTGTCTCCGAGGCAAATAAATCAGCTAAATTGTTTGCTATTTCGCGCGGCGATTTGTAATCGGATGTAGAAGAAAACGGCAATCGCTGTGTAAAGCCAATTGTATAAATTTCGACATCGCTTTCCTTAATTTTTTTCAGCACTTCTTTCCGTGTATAAAAACTGTTGACGTCTTCACAATCGCTTATGACAATCAGAACATTTCGCCTTGTTGCATCCTTTTTTGCTTGCTCGGCGATTTTTTCGGCAGCTAGATAAACGGCGTCCAACACCGCCGTTTGCCCGCCTTCGACGTACATATTTTCCGCCGCTTCATTTAACTCCGCTTTGTTTGTAGTCCAGTCCTGTATAACCTCAATTTTGTCGCTGCCGACAAAACGCACGAGAAATACCTCGTCTTGCCCGCGCAGATTATTGAAAACCAATTTGGCGGCGGTGGTAATTTGATCAAGCTGCGTTCGCACCGAACCGGAATTATCAATTGCCAAACCAACGTTGACCGAAGATATCTTGATTAAAGAGACATTTTTTTGCTCGACCCCATCCTCAAAGATTTTCAAATCTTCGGCTTTAATATCGTTTGCCAACTGCCCGTTCCGGTCTAAAATCAAAACATTCGTTTTCACTGAAACGGGCTTGTCAGATTTTTTTGCAGATTTATTTTCTTTATTGTTCTCAGTTCTGTCTTGCGAAAGACAGGCAATTGAAAAAGTTAAGATAAGAGCCAGCGTAAAGATTCGGTTTAAAAATTTCATAAATAATTTCCCTGTATAACAAATGAGTTCGGCAAACATTTTATACCATCAAAACTCGCCTGCTGAAAGTTTTTTGAAACGCATCTGCATTACTGCGTTCGCAGATTTTCGAGCGGTTTGATACGGCTTGCCTTAAAAGCCGGATAAACGGTCGCCGCCAAACAG
>JALYZF010000061.1 GCA_030948995.1 Acidobacteriota bacterium | reverse complement strand
GCGTAACAGCGGCGCGTCCGTTTGCCGTTAAAATGTCGGAAGTCTTAGGCGGATTGAGCGCGCGTATCGGCGACGATTTTTCTCATCCGCTTCTCGATGCGCGCGGCGACGAAAAATATCTAATCGTCCTTGTTACCGCCGATAAAGGTTTGGCGGGCGCGTTTAATGCCAATATGATTAAAGCGGCGCAGGCATTTATTATCGGAACAGGTGCGGGCAAACAAATGCAGATGATTCCCGTCGGCAGAAAGGGACGCGATTTTTTCAAACGTCGCGCGATGAATTTCACGGAAGAATACGTCGGTTTGACGGGAACGGGAAACGTCAATCACGCCGACGCGATTGAAATTGCACAGCGAATTATCAAAACTTTTACCGAAGACGAGACGCTGGATAAAGTATTTCTCGGCTTTACCGAATTTAAAACCGTTCTGTCGCAAAACCCGAAAGTCGAACAGCTTCTGCCGATTCCGCGCATTGAAAATCAGGAAACGCAAACCGGCGCGCAGGCTGAATATATTTATGAACAGCCGGCGAGCGAGATTTTCGGTAAATTGCTTCCGAAACAGGTTGAAACGCAAATTTACCGCGCAATGCTCGAATCGGTCGCGTCAGAACAAGGCGCTCGAATGACGGCGATGGACTCGGCATCGAAAAACGCAGGCGAGCTGATTGATACTTTGACTTTGAATATGAACCGCATTCGTCAAGCAGCGATTACCAAAGAAATTATCGAAGTCGTATCGGGCGCGGCAGCGGCGGCGTAATTAATTACGAATTATCAATTACGAATTAAAGAAAAGATTCCGACATTCGTAATTGGTAATTAACCAAAGATGGAGCGTAATAATTCAAACTTTCGGCGCGGGCGTGTTTCACGTTACGCGCCTTTAATTTTATGGGTTAGCGTCGTGCTTTTCGCTTCGACGGGAAACGCTTCGATGGCGGAAACGTCGCGTTTTATTCGCCCCTTGTTGCATTTTCTTTTCCCTAACGCGCCGGAAGAAATTCTGCAAATTTATCATGCGTACATTCGCAAATGCGCGCATTTTGTCGAATACGCTACTCTTGCATTTTTCGCGTCGCGCGCTTTTTGGAGTTCTTCGCGCAGAGTTTTACAAAAATACTGGTTTGCTTTCGCCTTTTTGATTGTTTTATCCGTCGCTTCGATTGACGAATACAATCAAAGTTTTAATTCTGCCCGCACAGGCTCAATCTACGACGTAATGCTTGATTGCGCAGGCGGTTTAACGATGATTCTGCTGTTTGCTTTATACAAATATTTCGCTTGCAAAGACGTTTGAAACAGTTTTCAGCGCATTGAAAATGCTTGCTAATTGTTTTGGAAAACGTTTCTAATACTTTGGAAATTTTTTCAAAAATGTTTGCGATTATGGTTAAAGCTAATTTACGATGCGCAAAACTTTCCTTTATTTGAACTTTGTGTAATATTTATCGTTAATAAAAGCGGAGGAATAATAAACAAATGAGCATTTTCGACAAAGTTAAAGAAGCGGCGTTGAATCAGTTTATCGAAGTTATCGAATGGCTAGACGATTCGCGCGACACGATACTTTATCGTTTTCCGGTAGCCGGACAGGAAATCAAAAACGGCGCGCAGTTGATTGTTCGTGAATCGCAAGCGGCTGTTTTCGTGTTTGAAGGACAGGTTGCCGATACATTCGCGCCCGGGCGTTACACGATTGACGGCGGAAATACGCCGATTCTTTCAAAATTGGGTGCGTGGAAATTCGGTTTCAACTCGCCATTTAAATCAGAAGTTTATTTCGTCAACACGAAACAATTTACCGATATGAAATGGGGGACGGCAAACCCGATTATGTTGCGCGATGCTGATTTCGGAATCGTCCGCCTGCGCGCATTCGGCGCGTATTCGATGCGCGTCGCCGAGCCAGCCGAATTTATTAAACAAGTCGCCGGAACAAACGCTCAATTTCAAACCGAAGACATCGACGCGCAGTTAAAACGCGCCATCGTCTCGGAATTTTCCGACGCCATCGGCGAACTAAAAATTCCCGCACTCGACCTCGCCGCGCAGTATAAAGAATTAGGCGAAGCCATCCGCGCCAAAATCAACGAAGATTTTAAAACTTACGGCTTAGAGGTTACGAAATTTTACGTCGAAAATATTTCTCTGCCCGAAGAAGTCGAAAAAGCTCTCGACAAACGCTCGTCAATGGGCGCGCTCGGCAATGCCGACCAATATATGAAATTTCAGGCGGCTGACGCTCTGCGCGACGCGGCGCAAAACGAAGGCGGCGGCGCAGGTTTAGGTGCGGGCTTAGGCGCGGGCTTTGCCGTCGGCAATCAAATGGCAAACGCTTTCGGCGGCGGAAATCAAGGACAACAACAAGGTGGCGGGCAATCGGCGCAAACCGTTTCGTGTCCGTCGTGCGGAAAACAAAACGCGGCAGGCGTAAAATTCTGCGCCGACTGCGGCGCGAAAATGGAAGTCGCCAAAGTTCCGTGCGTCAAATGCGGCGCTGAACTGCGCGAAGGAGCAAAATTCTGTTCCGAGTGCGGCGCGACGCAGGAAAAACAAAAATGCGCCAACTGCCAAGCCGAACTCGCGCCGGGCGCAAAATTCTGTCCCGAATGCGGCACGAAAACCGAAACGGCAGAATAGACGTAAAATTAACAATTTGATTTGAAAAGATAAGGCGGCAAAATTGTCCGCCTTATCTTTTATTTAATGAAGGCGCTTTAAGGTCATTTGGCGCGGGATACTCAAATCGCCCGCGTCCACTTTGCCTTTGGTCAAAGCCCATACGAGCTTGCCGTTTTCCAACTTCAAAACCGCCGTCGCAGGCGATTTCGGCTTTTTGTAGCGAACGTGTTCTTCCGTAATGCCGTGAATGTCGTTCGGGTCGAACTCGATAATCAGCGTATTGCCTTTGATGGTGCCGACGAATGGAACAAAACTGCTGTCCGAGCCATCGTTTTCGCCGTCCACCAGCATTGCGAACGAGTATTGTCCGCTGACTTTATTCCCTTTTTGTTTGATGTCAACCCAATAGACATCCTGCTCTTTGTCTTTATTCGCGCGGCTTTTCCACTCCCAGTTGCCGCCGAAACTTTTCTGCGCGAATGTCGGAATTGCCAGACACACAATGAAAAGCCCGACGATAAAAATTAAATTTTGTTTTTGCATAATTTTCCTCCAAAAAATTCAAAACGGTCGAAGTTGAAAATGGTCGCCTTCGCCTTCATTCAGCCATGCCTTTTCAAACGAGATTTTCTCGCGCTTAATCTGGCTTCGCTGGGTCTCGCTATAATCCGAAGCCTTGCGCTTCGCGCTTTTGTCATAATCAATCCTCACGCCGCTCAGATAATTTTCGCTCGTTTTTTCTCCCTCGTAGATACTCATACGCGAATAGTTTTCAAGATCGAAACCGATGAGCATTAATTTGTCCGCCGCCGCATCGTAACGGAAACGAAACGTCGTATCAACCGCCCAGCCGTCGCCCCAATTGTTGTTGACGATTAAGACGCCTTTGGCAATTTTAGGGGTGAGATACGAGCGAGTATCGCTGTCCGATGGATACAAACGCCCGTTGACGGCGAAGCGCCGGAAACCTCCGCCTTTTTTGGCGAATAAGACGACGACGATACTCGGCGCGGATTCGTAATCTCCGTCCGTGCCGTCTCGCAGTTTTTCCGCCTCCTCAAACGGCAGCGTCAGCGTCAACGCCGCGTCTGATAGATTATCGCCGTTCAAATCGCCGCTGGAATCCGTGTAAATCTCCCAGCCTTTCGGCACGAAATCTTGAGCCGTTCGTCCCTCGGACGGGATTTTTTCAATCGCCTTTGCGACGCGCTTGGTTTGCGCCTCGACCGTAATGCCGCAGACAATTATCAGAAACGGCAGGAAAGCGAGTTTTTTCAAACCTGAAATTAGACTTTTGCATTTTGACATTTCCTTATTTCTCCTTTCGCTAAAATATATCCTCTTCCGCGACGAAATTGACTTCGTTTGTTTCTTCCAATTCTCCTAAAATCTTACTTGTTCAAAATCTCTATCAGCGAGCGCGAGCAAACTTTCGTTTCGCCGCTCGCGTTCGTAAAATGTAACGCGCCCGTTTCAATCAAACGGCAGATGCGCTTTTCATCTGTATCGAACAAATGCGCGGCAAAAGCAGGCGTAACCCAAATCGTCGCCGCAGAACATTCCGGGCAATTATCAAGCTGTGCGCTTTCTTTTTTTGTTTGGACAAATAACAGCTTTGTCTCCGTTATGATTTCAGTGCGCTGGTATTTCATAGAACATAAATTTTGCCGAAAAATTGTTGCCCAAATTGCCCGTTCAGTCGTATAATCCAAGCCTCGACAAAATAGCGAAAGACTTTTCGTCTCGTATTTACGGCTGTAGCCCGAAGCATATCTGGAGAATTTGAAAAATGTCTTTAGACGTAAAATCAAATCAATCTCAATTTAATATCAATGCGCTTAACTCTAATAGTGAGCGGATTTACGAGTTTGACAGTTTTCGGCTCGACGTAGCGCATTTGATGCTTTATGAAAACGAGCAGCCCGTCAACCTTGCGCCGAAAGTCGTCGAAACTCTGCTCGCCTTAGTCGAAAAGCACGGCGAAATTATCGGGAAAGATGAATTGATGAATCGTTTGTGGAAGGATTCATTTGTCGAGGAATCAAATCTTGTGCAGAACATTTATCTGCTTCGCAAGACGCTCGGCAAACGGGCTAACGGCGACGATTTGATTGAGACTTTCCGGCGACGCGGCTATCGCTTTAACGGCGAATTCAAAGAGACGGAAAACAGCGAAATGATTCTTGCCGTGCAGACGCGCACGCGAATCATCGAAGAAGAAGTTTTGCCGGACGAAATCTCTACTGATGAGGCAAGACACAAGATCAGGCAGCCAATCGCTTTTTCAAAAATCTCAAAACCATTAATGACAATAAGCGCGATTTGTCTTGTCGGAGTTTTACTAACGGCGGGCATCGGCGCGTGGCGTTTGTTTAAAGGAAAAAATTTATCTTCAAACGTCGCACCGAATCAAGCGCTTTCCATATCTTTCAAACGTTTGACGCCTGATATTTACGCCGTAAATCCGACCATTTCGCCCGATGGCAAATATCTGGTTTATAGCAAGCGCGAAGAAAGCGGCAGGGAAAGCGTCTGGCTGACGGACTTAACAACCGGCGCGGAAAAACAAATTATGCCGCCAAGCGCCGGAGGTTACGATTCTTTTCGTTTTTCCCCTGACGGCAGCGAAATTTATCTCAGCATTTACGATTCAAAAGAGCCGCAATTTATCTTGGGAGGAATTCCGCTCGCGGGCGGCAAACCGCATGAAGTTGCCAGAGACCTGACCAGTCCTTTCACGCTCTCGCCGGACGGCAGTCAAGTCGCCTTTGTTCGCGCGGCAGACCTTGTTCTTGCAGACAGCAACGGCGGCAACGAACGTATTTTAGCCAGCCGCGATTCGGAGAAAAGCGGTTTGCGTCTTGGGGTTCGCAAATGTCTTGGTCGCCGGACGGTGCGACGATTGCCATTTGCGCGGGACGCCTTGAAAACGGTCGCAAGCGGGCAGAGCTTTTGGAAATTTCCCTGACGGACGGCTCGGAACATCAAATCCCCGTTCCTGATTGGGATTACATAGACGACGTGCAGTGGCTTTCCGACAAAAACGGTTTGCTGGTTACGGCTCGTGAAACTTCTGGCTCTCCGTTTCAAGTTTGGCTTGTGTCCTATCCGAACGGAGAGACGCGACGCATCACGCAGGATATAGAAAATTACAACTCGTTGAGCTTGACGGCGGATTCGCGCACGTTAGTTGCCGAACAATCAATCAGTCATTACAACATCTGGAGCGCGTCTTTAACGGATACGAAACAAGAAAAACAACTGACTTTCGGCAGAGCGGCAAACGACGGCTATTTCGGAGTTGCTGCGATGCCCGACGGTCGGATAGTTTATACCAGTCCGCGCAGCGGCAATACCGATTTATGGATAATGAACGCGGACGGCTCGAATCAGCGGCAACTGACAGATAAAGCGGGTGAAAATGTGAGACCTGAGCCAAGCGCGGACGGAAATTTTATTTTTTTCGTTTCGACGCGGACGGGCGCGGAGCGCATTTGGCGAATTGATGCCGACGGCGGCAATGCAAAACAATTAACCGACGGCGATGGATTCCAAAACCGTCCGATTGCATCGCCGGACGGAAATTGGGTTTATTACAATTGGGGGCAGGGCATAAATTCCTTGATTTGGAAAGTTTCGGTCGAAGGCGGCAAACCCATTCGCGTTTCGACAAACGAACACGCCGAAGCCTTTTCCATCTCGCCAGACGGCAAATTACTCGTCTTTCAGCAATACGATAAAGGCTCTCGAACGCCTTGGCAGTTCGGCGTGATGCGAACCGATACGGGCGAAACCGTCAGACTTTTCGATAATCAAATGGCTGGACGCATCGAATGGTCGGCAGATTCAAAGGCGCTCGTTTATATTGAATCTCCCAAATTTTTAAATCTCTGGCAGCAACCACTCGACGGAAAATCTCCGCACCGAATCACTAACTTCGATACGCAACAGCTGCGCGCTTTCGACATTCTGCCCGAC